>CAZTDK010000095.1:0-12919 GCA_964611965.1 uncultured Binatia bacterium (SeqCode)
GCTCGACTTCGGCACGCGTCAGGTTCGCGCTCAACACGCCGCCAACGACGGAGCGCCCGCGACCGACGAGCCGGATCGGGACTTCCGCGAGCGGCTTGCTACCGAGCAACGCCTCCTTCGCAGACCGGCACAGGCTGGTGAGCATGTGCCAGCGCTGGCTGTCGAGCGCACCGCCGCCCTCGCCGCCACGCGCGCCGCCCAGGCGCGGCTCGAGCAGCCTGCCGAGCGCCACGTCGATATTGTCACCACCCAGGAGCAGATGATCGCCCACGGCCTTGCGCTCGAGACTCAACCGGCCTTCCGCATCGCGCGCCGTGATCAAGCTGAAATCCGTCGTGCCGCCGCCAATGTCGATGACCAGAATGCGCGTGATACCCGCGAGCTGCTCTTGCCACGACGTCTCGTTGCGGTGCAGCCACGCATAGAAGGCCGCTTGCGGCTCCTCGAGCAGAACAACGCGCGGCAATCCCGCACGCTGCGCCGCCTCGACCGTCAGCTCACGAGCCACCTCATCGAATGAAGCAGGGACGGTCAGAATGATATCTTGCGCTTCGAGCGGGGCGTCAGGGAACTGCTGATGCCAGGCTTCGCGAAAATGCTGGAGGTAGCGTGCCGCGGCATCGACCGGGGAAAGCTTCTGAACATCCGGGACGCCGCCCCACGGCAGAATCGCCGCCTCACGATCGACACCACCGTGACAAAGCCACGACTTCGCGGATGAAATCAGGCGGCCGGGAACCCGCGCGCCTTGCACCCGCGCGAGCTCACCGACCGCGTAGGCACGCGCCGCGTCCCACGGCAGCGCCAGACTCCCCGGCGCAATGTCGTGTTCGCCGCCAAGATAGAGAAACGACGGCAGCGACGGGCGTGTCAGGACGTTCGCTTCGGCGACCAGCTGCGGGACTGGAAATTGATGCACGCGGCGCTCCGGATCGCCAGCGTCAACGTAGGCCAGCGCCGAGTTGGTGGTGCCGAGATCGATGCCGACGATGTAGCGCGGTGGCTTCATACGGAGACGAAGAGAATGGAAAACCGGGAAACGGGAACCGGGAATGGAGAACCGGTCAATTGGGACATGCCCTCATTCACCGGTTCCCGGTTCTTCATTCTCGGTTCCCGGTTTTCCATTTTCCTCGTCATGTTGTTGCGTTACCCTGGCTGCGCACGTTGAACTCCAGCTTCCAGCGGTGCGACCCGTCGCGGCTCACACACCACAGCTCGAGGACGCCGAGCTCGGTGACGCGGGCTTGCAGACGCACCGGCACGCTGGTGCCCTCCTGTCCGCTCCATTCGAGCGTCGTCACCAGGGGCGCGAGCTCGGCGAGGTCGTCGTCCCAGGACTCGACCAGCGAGCCGACCTGATCCTCACGCCGTGTTGCCGAGCTGAGAAAGCGAAACTCCGTGGGTTCACCGACGACGAGGGCGAACTCCTGTGCGGGCAGATCGATGTCGCTGCCTTCTTCGATGCCGCGCGGCACGACACACAACGCTTTGAGCGGTGGCCGCACGCCGGGCACGGCCGGCATCGCGGTTTCAATGCCGATGAAATATGCGCGTGCCGTTCCGCCGCGAATGCGCACGCCGCGGCCGCGGCGCGCCAGGCCATAATACGCCGCACCGCGTGCCACGGCGTGTTCCGGGTTGCCGCCGCCAAGCACGCGAACGCCTTGCGCAGGAGTAAACCATCCATTGACCACATCGACGAGGCGCTCGCGCAGCAGGCCGGCACGCATCACACCGCCGTTGAACAATACCGCCGTCGGTTGCGCCACTGCCGCCTCGGCGCGCGCCGCCTCGCCACCAGCAGCCGCCGCACCATGGCGCCGCAGAAAGGCGGCAAGATGGCGGGTCACCGCAGGATCCGTCGCGTAGGGCAAGCCGATCTCCTGCAAGGCCGAGCGCCGTTGCGCCTGCGGAGCATCGCTCAGTTGGCACTGCGGGAAAAAGCCGTCCAGCAAGGTGAGATCGACGTCGGTGCGCACGACGTCGGTGCGCAATGTCCCGCCGACGACTTTGCGGCCGCGGCCCAGGATGGCAATCGCGTGCTTCGCCGTCTTGGCATCGCTGAGCAGTCGCTCCTTGGCGTCGCGGCAGCTCAGGCTGAGGCTGCGGAATTGCCACTGATCGAGTGCCGTCTTCGCCTGGGAGAGCCGCTCGCGCACAGCATAGGCCAGAGCCAGATCCATGTTGTCGCCACCCAGCAGGATGTGATCGCCAACGGCTACGCGTTCGAGGGCCAGCTCACCGTTCTCCTCACGCACGGCGATCAACGTGAAGTCGGTGGTGCCGCCGCCGATGTCACAGACGAGCACGACGTCGCCAACGTGCACCGCGGTGCGCCAGCCGTCGCCGTTGGCATCGATCCAGGCATAGAATGCCGCTTGCGGCTCTTCGAGAATGGTCACCTGCGGCAGCCCGGCCTCATGGGCGGCGCGCACGGTGAGATCGCGCGCCACCGCGTCAAACGACGCCGGAACCGTCAGGAAGACATCCTGCGCTTCGAGTGGCGCATCGGGGAATGCAGCGTTCCACGCACAACGCATGTGCGACAAATATTGCGTTGAGACCTCGACGGGGGAGAGCTTGCGAACGTCGTCGGGAGAGTTCCACGGGAGAATCGGTGCGTTCCGATCGGCGCCCGCATAGGACAACCATGACTTGGCCGATGCGACAACGCGTGCCGGCACCTCGGTGCCGCGGCGTTGCGCGAGCTCGCCGACGATGTGCTCCGGCGACGACGTCCAGGGGAGCTGCAAGGCGTTGGGCGCGAACTCGTCGGGTGCCGGAAGATACAGGAATGACGGCAGCTGCGTGTGCCCTTCGACCGCACCGGACGCAACCAGCTGCGGGATTTCCAGCACCTGCAGTGTCGGCGCGTCCTCGTGAGTATCAGCGAACGCGACCACGCTGTTCGTCGTACCGAGATCGATGCCGACGACAAAACGGGCGGTGTCAGCGGTCGTGGTCGAGCGTGGCGACTTCATGTTCAAGAGTCGTGAAGAGAATGGAGAACAGGGAACACGAAACTGGAAATTGGAAACCGGTGAATCGGCCGCCCGGCACGATCTCCGCCGTTGACCGGCTTCCGGTTTTCCATTTCGGGTTTCCTGTTTTCCATTCTCTGCCTTCCGTATCCCGTACCCGTCACGCGATCTCCACTTCCGCCGGCGCGATGATGTGCGGGTCAGTGGCGCCTGGCGACTCCGGCAGGGTGACTTTCGTGACGCGCCAGCCGCCGTGTTGCAGCGTACCGCGGAACGGCGGCTCGCCGGCGATGTTACCGGTGAGCCGGACGGCGGCCGGATCGAAGCCCTTGTCGACCACGACCGAGCTGCCATCCTCGTCCGTCAGGATCCGCTCCAGCTCCACCCGCTCCTGCAAGGCCTTGCGGCATCCCGCATGAATCGAGCGCACGGCGCCGCCGACCTGCTCGTCGCTGTAGCTGTCGATGTCTTCGGCAATGAAGTCGAGGAAGCGCCCGTCCTGCTGGAGCAGCGCCAACAAACGCAGAGCCGGTGCTGACGCTGGCGGACCGCTCTCGACGTCCTCCGCGACAGCGGCCGTAGTATCAGCAGCAGCAGCCGGACCGCGCCCGGCGAGGAACGCCATGAGAATGGTGAAGATTACCGGTGCGAGGGTCAAATAGATGAAGCAGGCCGGGCATAAGCGATAGCGCTCCGTGAGCGTCAGCATATCAATGCCGCCGCCCGGGCGGTCGGTCGTCAAGAGATACACGGCCACGTTGGATACGGCGAGGACGATCCCCGCCAGAATGATGAGGGCCATGAGAGCGGCGCCGCCGTTCGGCTGTGCACGCAGGCGCTGGGGCATAAGCTTCTCCTTCGGCATCGAGATGAACCGACCAGTTCGTATAGCGGAGCGGGTCGCCGGTCTCCAGTTGCTCGGAAAAGTCCTGAGTCCTGAGTGCTGAGTCCTGAGTGCTGACAAACCTGAGGGCATTGGGCCGAGTGCTATCGGCCTTTACTCAGGACTCAGGACTCAGGACTCAGCACTCAGGACTTTTTCTTCAGCTGTCCTCGATCCGAACGCGTCCGCGCAGGGCCTTGGTTTCGCCGCGCGCGTGTTTCGCTTGCAGCATTTTTTCCTGCGCGCGCCGTGAGCGCCGGCGCTTCTGGCGTTTGAGCTTCGCGACGCGCTGCGCTTCAGCGCTCCGGGCACCGAGAATCTGGCGCTCGATTTTGTCGGCGAGTTGCTGGCGCGCACGATAGCGGTTGAATGCCTGCGAGCGTTCGCTCTGACACTTGATCTGAATGCCACTCGGCCGATGCACCAGCACGACACACGTGGCAACCTTGTTGACGTTCTGCCCGCCATGGCCCCCGGAACGCACAAACGTCTCTTCGAGATCCTCGTCACGAATACCGAGGCGTTCGAGACGCTCGGCAAGTGCCTTTTCCTTGGTGGAAGAAACCGGGAACATGCGTTGAGTAGAGCGATTCGGAAGACCGCTTGCAACCAGGTGCTCGACGCTCCACGAATCCGGCCGCGTCGAACAGGGTGGTGATGGCCCTGCCCCTGGGGTGGGGAGCCGGCTTCAGCCGGCTTGGCTTTCTTAGCCGGGGGCTTCGGGCCCCCGGAGTTGGGGGCCTGGGGGGCGTGGGGCTACTCCTCCCTCGGGCATTGTCCTCTACATCTCCGGCCTTCGAATGACGAACTCGGTGACGTAGTCGTAGAAGTAGCCGCAGTCTTGATCGGCCAGCGCCATCTCACGTGGCGGCTGGTCGTACCACGGGTAACCGCGGCAAACGAGCGGCCGGGTCGCGTGGGCCATGCAGCGGCCGTCGCTACCCAGCTGATCGCACCAGTAGAGGTGCGCCGTCTCCGGCAAACGCTGCACATAGAACGGGTTGCGCTGCATCGCCTCTGCACGCGTCAACGGGTGCCAGTGTTCCGCGGCAAAGACGTGATCGGATGGGATACCCAACACTTTGGTCACCGCCCCGATGGCACGCACCTCTTCCGGTGACTGCTCGAGCGTCAACACCCGGCAACACGCGCCGCATTTGTTACACAGATCCATCGGCCTCACAGTGTGGCCACGAAGCGCTCCGTCATGCGCTCCAAGCGGTCGCTGACGATGCGCGTCAGATTCAGGAAGACCTTCGACGCGATGCGCGGATAGCGCAGCTGTAGGCGTTCGAGGAAGCGTTGATCCACCGCGAGCACTTCCACGGGAACGCTGGCGACAACATCCGCGGTGCGCGGATTGTGGCGCACCAACGCCATCTCGCCGAAGACATCGCCACGCTGCATGTCCAGCAGATACTTGCGCTCGCTGCCGGTGCCCGCGAATACCTGCGTACGGCCTTGGAGAATGACGTACATCTCGCTCCCCATGTCGCCTTGCTTGACAATGAGCTCTCCCGGCGCGAAGCGCTTGAGCTGCCCCATCAGCACGGCGATGCGTGCCTCATTCGGCCGCAGCCCCGCAAACAGCGGGATGGTGCGCGCCGGATCCTCGCCGAGCTTCACCCCGACGAGGTCCCACAGGGTGATGATCTTCGTCGTCGCCAGCACCGCCGGCAACAGCACCAGGTTCGCCGCCAAGGCGGCCACCATGGTCACACCGGTGAGAATTCCGAAGTTCTGGATGGGTACGAAGCTCGAGAACGCGAAGGTCAGAAACCCGAAGAACAGCGCCACGGTCGTGTAAATCACCGGCGCACCCACAGCTTGCAACGTCCGCACCAGCGCGGACTTTTGATCGACCTCGCCCTGCAGCTCCATGTTGAGGCGCGCCATGTAATGAATGGTCGAGTCGACGGCAATGCCGAGGGCGATCGCGGCAATCAGGCTCGTGCCGAGATTGAGCAGGATGCCCAACCACCCCATCACGCCGAAGAACAGGACGATCGGCAACACGTTCGGCAGGATCACCAGGAAGCCCACCTTCACCGACAAGAACATCAGCGACATCACCAAAAAGATGACCCCGAGCGCCAGGGACAGACTCTCGATCTGCCCGGTGACAATGTCGGAGGTCGTGCCGGTCAGCAGCACCAGAGTACCCGTCGGATGGACTTTCAAGTCCGCCGGGAAGTGCTTGGCGACGTAGGCACGGATAGCTTTCAGCGTCTCCTCGATGCGCTTCGACCCGGAGAGGTTCGTGCGCACCAGGATGTTGGCGCGGCTGAAGTCGGGCGTCACGATCGACTTGAACGTCGTCGGGCTGGTGCTCACCGTGCTCAAAACAGGATCGAGAGCGGTCGGCTCTTCCCAGAACGTCTTCCTGGCTTCGGGCGGAATGACGTGGCCCTTCGCATCGACGACGATGTCGGCACCGCCGCTTTTGCTGAGACCCTTCTCGAGGAGCTCGAGGTAATCAACCACAGAGATGGACGAGGTAATGCCCGGCAGGGTGAGCAGGAACGCCTGCAGCTCCTTGATCTGCTTGAGCACCTCCCAGCGTTTCATCACGCCGGGACCGCTGCCTTCGATGACCAGGTAGAACGGGTTGCTGCCGACGATCTCCGTATTGATGACTTCATTGTCGCGGCGCACCTGCGAACGCGGGTCGAAGTAATAGAGGAAGTCGGAGTCGACGCGAATCAAGCGCACGCCGCTGAGCGCCACCAGCCCGATCACCATGCCACCCCCCAGGATCCTGCGCCGTGAAGCATAGGCACGTTCACCGAGGCTGCTGAGGAGCTGCGACAAACGCGGCGCGGTCTTCCCGGAACGCGCCGTCCGCGGCGCGGCGCGCAAGAGCTGCAACACCGCGGGGATCATGGTTAGCGACGTCACCGTGAGCCAGATGACACCGATGACCGCGAACAAGCCGAGGTCCCAGATGGCGGTGATGCGGTTGACCATCAGCGAACCGAAGCCGATCACCATCGTCAGCGCCGAGACCACCAACGGCAACCAGACGCGCTCGAACGCACGCAGGACCAGCTCCGCCGGTGGTGCGTTCAGCTGCACCTGCTCGTAGTAGCGCGCCATCACATGGATGCCGTACGAGCTGCCGACCACCACCAGCAGCGGCGGCAGAATGAACGTTCCCAGCGTGATCGATTTGCCCATCAACACCATGACGCCGAGGGTCCACACCAGGGCGAACAACACCGACACCATCGGCAGCACGACGCCGCGGATGGTCCAGAACGACAGCCACAGCACGAGCATCACCAGTCCCACCGCCACGGGTGTGAAGCGCACCAGATCGTGGCGCATCATCTCGACGGCGGCCTGCTTCACGTGCGCCGCGCCGGTGTAGAAAAAGGAGCCGTGCTCGTCGCTCAGGATGCGCTGGATCTTTTCGTCGATGTGCAGGTCACGATACTCGGCATCGGTCAAGTTCTTGAAAAAGACGTTGATGGCAGCGCCGCTGAAGTCGTCCGCGACCAGGTTCTTGCCATACAGCGGTGTCGACTGCAGTTTCTCTTTGAGGTGTTCGATCTCCTCGGACTTCGGAGGGATGTGCGGCAGCAGGCGTGGCGGATCGAAGACATCGGCGGCGGGATCGACCGCATTGGTGATGCTGAGCACACGCTCGACCCCTTCGACCGTGGCCACCGCGTCGGTGACGCGCGCAATCTTCTCCAGCGTCTGCGCGGCGAACAAGTCGCGGGCCTGTACGCCGATGACGCCGACTTCATCGCTGCCAAAGGTTGTTCGCACCTGCTCGTAGAAGCTGACCTCCGGATCCCCGGCGGGCAGCACACTGCCGATGTTGCTCTCGATGCGGATTTTCGATGCGTAGAAACCCAGGACGGCAGTGATCGCCAGGTTCCCCACCACGAACAGCAACGGATGCCGCACCAACCAGCGCGCAAACCCCTCCATGCGTAGCGGACGTATAACGGAAAGCGGCAAACGTAAAGCACTAGCGAGGCGCGCCTCCGACCAAACGAAGCATGCGCGCCGCGCGCTCGTAGCTCGTGGCACGTTGTCTTCCACGAGCCACGTGCCACGCGCCACGAGCGGGGCGCTTGAGGAAACGAACTTGACTCACGAGCAATGCGTTCTCAAGCTCAAGCGCTAAAGCGGCAAAGCAAATGCGCGACCCACCGATCCACTTTCTCTCTTGCTGAACGACTTACGTGGGTCGTAGAGTGCGTTGTAGAAAGACTCGACATGACGCGGCGCATACGCAGCGCCGGCGTCCTTGCGGAAGCCCTGCTGCTGGGGCTCCTGGTTGGCGGGGCGCACGCCGCCGATCTTCCCGCAGCATCGACACCCCGCCAGCACCGGCGCATTCAGCTCTTTCGAGCGCAGGACCCGCACGGTTCCCTCCCGCTCGGCGCCACGACGATGGCGCCGCTTCCACATCGCGTCAACCTCGAAGCGAGCGGTGCTCGCACCAACGCCCGGGACTGGCTGCACAACGCGGGCTTCACATTTCTCGAAGAGCGCGACCCCGAGGGCCACCGCAGTTACACGTTACTGTCGAGCGCCCTCGCCGAGAGTGCCCCGGTCATCCGCCTGCAGGCACGCATCGGCCGCCCGCAGGTGGCCGCCGGCCTGCAGCAAGATCACAACAGCACCACCGTGGGCCTCACCATTCCCTGGGAGCAGTACGTGGCCGAGCTCGAAGGCGTCGACGACCGCACCTTGGGGCGCGCGTGTCTTGGCAGCCTGCGCTGGCATGACGCGCACGATCGGGTGGAGTATGGAGTGGCCGTGCCGTTCACCACCCGCAACGGAGCGGCGGTCGGCGTGCTCGTTCAGGTGCGCTTCAAACTCCTGCCATAACCCGGTATACCCTGCGGCAGTCGGAGGCGACGAGCGTGACGGTGCTGACTGCGCATAAGATTCTGATTTCGAGTGCCGTGGCGCTCTTCGTTCTCTACAGCGGCTGGGAATTTGAAAACTACCTGCATGGCGACGGGTCGGCGCTCCTGCGCAGCGGCGCATCGGGCGTCGCGGCCATTGGGCTGGCGATCTATCTGCGCTGGGTCTGGATCCACCGGCCAGGCGACGGCCCGCATGTCTGATGCGGCGCCGCGTGGCCGTGCGGCGGTGATCGCCGCGCTCTGGGTCACCAGCGCACTGAATCTGCTGTACTGGATTTCGTTCTTCACCAACGGCGCCGTGCAATCGAGCCAGGATCCCGTCTACCTCGGGTTCGAAGCCGCGTTCCCCGCCGCCGACGCGTGGCTGGGCATCACCTCAATCGTGTGCGCCGAGGGCCTGCGCCGCCGCCGGCCATGGGGCATGCTCTTCGGCATCGCCGCCGGCAGCGCCTGGGTGTACCTGGGCTTGATGGATGCGCTCTACAGCCTGGAGCACGGCATGTACGGGCACCGCAGCGCCGAAATGCTCGGCGAGATCGGCATCGAGGTCACCTGCCTGAGCTTCGGCCCGTTTCTGATGTGGTATGTGTGGCGTCACCGGGGGTGGTTTGGCGCCTATGGCCGCGTGAGTTGGCATTGATCAGTAGCGCAGGTGAATCGTCTGCCTCACCGGCCCCGCCCCAACTGTGAAGCTGGCGTCCTCGAAGCGGGGTGCGCCGAAGCGCCGCAGCGCAGCGTTGGAGACGCCGACCCCTTCCTTCGGAATGCCGAAGATGTTCTTGTCGCAGATGCCGTTGCCGTTTTCGTCGTGACACACGGCAACCGCATAGATGCCGGGCGCGAGGCCATCGAAGGTGATCGCTTGCGCGCCGGCTGCCGCCGGTACGCGTAGCCGGCGCGCGGCTTTCTCCGGATCATCGGGAAAGCCGTCGGCTTGCGCGAACAGCTGGACCAGGAGCATCCCCTGCGAGCTGCGTACGCCCGCGACGGTCACCACGACCGAAGCGGTCGCGGCGCTACCGGACGGCTGCGCAGCCACGATCGAAGAAACGGAAATGACGGCGATGGCACTCGCCAGCAGCGTTTGCCGCGCGCGCAGCCTTTCGAACTTGGCAGTCATGCACGTTCTCCTCGGGTCGTTGCGGATCCTGATCTGGCAAGAGGGTTTACCACGAAGGAAACGCAGATCAGGTATGAGAGGAGCCCCGCACGACTGGTATGGCTCTGCAAACCTCATCGGGTACGAGCTCCTCTTCGGGGGCCATGAAGCCTTGGCCTTGGCCTTCTCCTTCGCGCCCTTCGTCTACTTCGTGGTGAAGCATTTTTCTCACATCGGTGGAAGCTCGTCATCTACAACCGCTCATTGCATCTCGCCAGTAGCGTCGATCGTGCGCCGCACCACCTCGGCGAGCGCCACCATGCTCGCGCCCATGAGCGCGTAAAAGATCATCCCGGCCCGCAAGCCGGCGGCATCGGCAATCGCCGACATTGCCCACGGCACCACGATGCCGCCGAGGCCCGCGCCGGTGATCATGACGCTGGTGATACCGGCGGTATCGTGCGGGTGATGGCGCCCACCCAGCGCGATGACCACGGGGAAGACTCCCGAGAAGCCGAGGCCAGTCACCGCGAAGCCGAGCACCGCCATCCACGCCGCAGGCGCCAGCACCGCGGCGGGCAAAGCCAGCGCCGACACCAGCGTCAGCCCGAGCAGCAATGCCGTCTCGCCAAAACGATGCGACAACGCGCTCAAGGCCAGGCGCCCCGCGGCTAGTCCCATCCAGTAGAGCGACAGCACGTTGCCGGCGTACGTCAAGCTGACGCGCCGTTCGCTCACCATGTACTTGGTCAACCATCCGCCCAGGCCCATTTCCACGCCGACGTAGACGCCAAGCAGCGCCGCTAGGAGGTAGCCGAGTCGCGAGCGCGCCGCGCGGCCGCCGCCACCCGGCGCCGCGGCCGGCACAGTGACATGATCGACGTGCAAGCGGCTCCAGCCGATACCCACCGCCGCCATCGCCAGCGCCGCGACGGCAAAGCAGGAGCGCCACGACGCCCCCGCGGCGACGGCGTGCGCGACCAGCGGTGGCGCGACAAACGAGCCGACGCCGAAGAACAGATGCGTGAAATTCAGCAGATTGCTCCGTCGCTCGCCGCCGATGTTGATCAACAACGTGTTGAGCGCCACCTCGGCGACGCCGAAGCCCAATCCGGTGATCAGCATCATCGCCGCGCCGCTCATCCAGCCGGACGCCAGCCCAAACCCGCCGTACCCGAGCGCAAACGCCAGCGGGCCGGCGCTCAACACCACCCGCATTCCCCAACGCTCGATCAGATACTGCGCACCGATCACGGTCACCAGGTACCCAACCGGCTGCAGCACCAGCATCGAACCCGCTTCGACAAGGCGGATCTCGAAACGCTCCACCAGCAACGGCAGCAAGGTCCCCGGCAACGTGAGGCATGCGCCCAACACCGCAAATGACGCCGCCGACAGACCCACTGCCCACGGCAGCCACGGCGGCGATGTTGGCGTCGCTTGCATCAGGGTGCGCTTGGCAAAGCCGCAATGCGCTGCGGAGTCAAGCAGGTGCGCCACGCTGCAACCCTCACCCTAACCCTCTCCCATGCCGCAGGTGGCAAGGGCGAGGGGAGCTTATTGCTCATCGTCTTCGGTTCACGGCTTTCTGGTTGACATTCGACGGCTGTCCGCACTAAGCGTTGCAGCTATGCAAAGTACATCCCTTTCGATTTCACTGGCGCTTGCGGCGCTCCTGGCGAGTGTCGTGCCTGCCGGCGCCGCGCACGCGGCGTGTGTCGGCGACTGCAACAACGACGGCCTGGTGACCGTCGACGAGTTGGTCCACGGCGTCAACATCGCGCTGGGCGAGCTCCCGCTGTCCGGGTGCCCCGCCTTCGATGCCGATTCGAGTGGCGACGTCACGGTGAACGAGCTCATCGTCGGCGTCAGCAACGCGGTCAACGTATGCCCCTCCGAAGCGACCCCGACGATGACGCCCACCCCCACGACGAGCCCGACGCCGACGGCCACCCTTGAGCAGCCGGTGCGGCTGAAGGTCGGTGTCGCCGCCATCAAGCTGACCCCGTGTGGCGACAATCCGGATTGGGACGGCCCGGTCACGCCGAGTGGGGTCTGGGGCGAAACCTTCACCGACACCAACGGCAACGGGCGATGGGATCCGGGCGAAAAATTCGTCGACGACCCGGTGAACACCCAGCTCGATCCGAAATCAAAGAACAAATACGATGGCATCTTCATGGCGGGTTTTGGCAGCAACCGCGTGGCCCTCGGCTGCCATGATGACTTGTGGGCGCGTGCCCTGATCATCGAGTGGGGTTATACCAAGGTGGCAATGGTCAGCGTCGATTTCGTCGGCGAGATCGACCACGGCACGTATTACGGGTTCGCCCACGCCCAGGAACTGGTCGACCCCAGCCTCGGCATCACCGCCTTCATCTACAGCAGCACGCACGATCACGAAGGGCCCGATACGCTTGGCCTGTGGGGCGCCTCCGAGTTCCTCGACGGCAAGTTCCCGCACTACCTCCAATTCGTCGACAAGGAGATCGCGCGCGCCATCAACACTGCCGCCGCGCCCGGCGCCATGCAGCCGGTGCACGTCGTCGCCGCGCAAACCACGCCCGCCGATTCGCCGGGGCTGCGCGGGTTACAGACGCGCACCGGATGCCGGCCGCCGTTCTTCTTCGACGAAGAGCTGCGGGCCCTGCAGTTCATCGGCGACGACAACGCCACCGTGGCCACCCTGGTCAACTGGAGCACCCATCCCGAGTCGTTGGAATCCGACAACGTCATGGTCACCTCCGACTTTCCGAATTTCATTCGCCAGCGGGTCGAGCGCGACCTCGGCGGCACCGCCGTCTACTTCACCGGCGACCTCGGCTCGGTGGAGATCGTCGGCGACACCTGCATCGGGGGCGCCAATCCGCACTTGGATGACGGCACCAACCCCTTCGATGCTCGCAATCCCAGCTTCGACCGTACGCAGATGATCGGTGAGTTGGTCGGTGATGCCGTGGTCAATGCTCTGCAGACCGGCGGTGAGCCGCTCGCAGTGGGCGACGTGCGCGACAGCATGGCCCACTACAACGTCGCCGGCACCAACGACCAGCTCAACTTCGCC
>CAZTDK010000096.1:0-12833 GCA_964611965.1 uncultured Binatia bacterium (SeqCode)
GCTGCAACCGCTGCAATGCCGCCACCGCACCGGGCATCGACGTCACCTGATGGCGCAAGAGTTGGTGGTAGACGGGATGCTTGAGTTCACGCAACTCGCCGGGCGCGAGCGGCAGCGCGAACTTCTCGACGGCATACTCCGGCCCCCGCCCGCCGGCGATCCAATGCTCGGCGTATTCGTCACGCGTCACACGCACGCCGAAGCGCGCCAAGACCTCCGAATACGCCTGGTACTGCAGGTGCTCCGAGTCGATGAGGACCCCGTCGAGATCAAAGATGACCGCGGGCATCGGGACTTGGCTTGAGAGCCTGGGGGCCTGGGGGCTTGAGGCCGGGACGGTGTCCAATCTCCCCCAAGCCCCAGGCCCTCAGCCTCGTCACTTCACCACAGTGACCGACTTGATGAGCACCGTCTCGGTGGGCACGTCGCTCTTCGTCGCCACGTGCTCGATCTTGTGGACGACGTCCATCCCGTCGACAACCTTACCGAACACGGTGTAGCCGTACCCGGCAGGCGACTCGTCGCGATGATTGAGGAAGTCGTTGTCCTTCACGTTGATGAAGAACTGCGCCGTGGCGCTGTCGACGACGTTGGTGCGCGCCATGGCGATCGTCCCAGTGTCGTTCTTCAAGCCGTTGCCCGCCTCGTTCTTGACCGGCGGCTTGGTGGCCTTCTGCTTCATGTCCTTGTCCATGCCGCCGCCCTGGATCATGAAGTTGCCGATGACCCGGTGGAAAATGGTCCCATCGTAGAACTTATCGTTCACGTACGCGAGGAAGTTCTTCACCGTCTCCGGTGCCTTCTCCGGATACAGCTCGACCTTGATGTCACCCATCGACGTAGAGATCAGCACCATTGGATTCTTCCCTTCCGCCTGCACCATCGAAGCAGCGCAGACTGCAACGCAGAGCGTCATCACGACCGTAGACCAACGCATGAGCGGTAACCTCCTTCTGAATTCTGGCAGGGCGTAGTCATACCAATTTGCCGCGGCGGTGCAAACCCACTCAGGTCAGACGGGATTCTCACCACGAAGGTCACAGCACGAAGAGAGAAATCAAGGGACTCAAGAATCGATCGTTGAGGAGATTGGTGCGGTTCAGATGGAACATTCTCTTATGGCCGCACTTCGTGGTCTTCGTGGTGAGTGCCTTCTAGAACTTCTCACCGGCTCATTGCGGCGGCTCCGGCCAGCACGCTATGCACAGGCATGGACGACAGCGCGATTCTCCGCAGCGATGCGTTTCCCATCGAGCGCGCCCGCGTGCGCGGGGTGACGATGGCGTTCGTGCGCGCCGGCATCGGCGGCACGCCGCTGCTGCTGCTGCATGGGTGGCCGGAGACCAAGCGAATTTGGTATCGTAACATCGCGCCGCTGGTCGCCGCCGGCTTCGAGGTGATCGCGCCGGATCTGCGCGGCTTCGGCGACACCGACGTCGCCGCCGACGGCGCCTACGATCTCGCGGCCCACGCGCGCGACGTGTACGCGTTGGGGCACGACGTCCTTGGACATCAGCAGGTGACCGTGGTCGGCGGTGATCTCGGCGGCGCCGTACTGCAGGATCTCAGCGCCCGCTTCCCCGATTGGGTGGCGCGCCAGGTGATCTTCAATGCCCCCCTGCCTTATCTGTCCGACGAACACGCGGGGCTGCGCACCCGTCCCGCAATCGAGGCGGCAGATTATTTCGTTCGCCAAGGAACGGATGCCGACGCCTTGCTGGCGGAGTTACCGACCGAACAGCAGCGCCGCGCCTACGTCGCGACGTTTTACGGGCATCGTTTCTGGGCCGCGCCCGGTGCCTTTACACCGGAAGCGGTTGCCTTCATGAGCGCGCCGTTCGCCGACGCACGGAAGCTGCGCGCCGGCTGGGGCAACTACGAATCAGCGTTTGGCACACGCGCCCTCTCGGAGCTGCCGATGTGGAGCAAGAACCGGACGCCGACCGTGATTCTCTTCGGCTCCGACGACCATGTGATCTATCCCGACTTCGACCGCATGGCCGCGGCGGTGTTCCCCGAGCACATCGGTCCCTTCATCATCCGCAATGCCGGCCACTTCGTACAATGGGAAGCGGCGCACACGCTGAACCAGACCATCCGTTACTTTTGCCGGGCGCGGGGATCGTGAATCGCGAGTCGTGCTCGTGCTCGTACGGAAACCGATAGGAATGATCCCCTGCCATTCACGAGCACGAACACGATTCACGATCCTTCCGGCACGCGCACGATGATCCGGCTCGGCAGACTGAGGTTCGGAACGGCCGCGTTGTCTCGCCACTGCACGGTCAGCAGCGTGTCGCCTTGCTGAAATTCGCTCTCGTGGCCAACCACGCTCGCGGAGCAGAATTGGACGGCGGTATCCGGAGCGACAAGTTTCGGATTGCCGCTGTCCGAAAGGGTGCATGGATCGCTTGCGGTGTGGGCGGCGAACCGACAGCCGAAGTCGTTGAGCGCGTCCGCAACCATTTGCGAGGTCGGATCGAAGCTGGGCGGATCGAAGCCTGGAATGCCCCCGAGTGGGTTCGGTAACGGTCCGATGTCGCAGACCGCCGCGCTGCCGTTGCCGAGATTCCGGTTGGCCTCGATTTGAATGTCCGGCCGCGCCGTGGGATCGCTCGGATCGCTGTTCAGACTCTTCGTGCCAGGGGACGCCCCGCTCCTTCCTGGTTTCGCCTCGACGACGATGATGAAGCCGGCGCCGTAGAGTGGTGAGTAGATTGGTATGCCTTGCGGGTCCATGCCCGCGGACGGCAACGCGGCGCCCGACGCCGTGGCGAGGCCAAAGAATGTAATCGCCGGCCCAGGCACCGGCGTGGGCGTCGGCGAGGCGGTGGCGGTGATGGTCGCAGTGGCCGTGGATGAAGGGTTCGGTGTCGACGTGGCGGTCAGGCTCGGAGCCGTGCTGTTCGTAGGCGTCGCGGTAGGTGTCTGGGGAGCCTGGCTCGTGGTCTGTGTCGGCGTCGCTGGTTCGACCGGGCAGCCGATCAGGGCGTTGTTAACCGCGCCGACGAGACAGGTGACATCGACCTCGAAACACCCAAGCAAGGCGGGACACTCGCTCACCGTCGCGCTGCCCAAGGCGATGTTGATGGCCTTGATCAGCTCATCGATCGTCACCGCGCCGTCACCGTTGCAGTCGCCGCGGCACGAAAAGTCCTGGGCGAGCGCCGCCAGCGCCAGCACATGCAGCACCGCCGCGGCGCATGCGAGCGCCACAAGTATCGACCGCAGCCCTGCGCAGTGGGACGGCTGAGGCGCTTCCTTTTGATTGGTCGGCCTCACCTCAGCCCCTCCGCTCGCGCCCTCTTCCGGCACCTATTGCGGGCAGCTGCCCAGCGCCACGTTCACCGCCTGGACGATTTCGTCGACGGTGACCACGCCGTCATCGTTGGAGTCGGCGTCCGGGCAGATGTCGAGCGTACTGCCGTCGGTCCCCAACGCAATGTTGATCGCGCGGATCAGCTCATCGACGGTGACTTCACCGTCGCCGTTGCAATCACCGGGACATTGTGACGCATCGACACTCACGATAATGGCGCGCTCGGCGCCGACAACCCCTTGCGTGTCGCGGACGCGCGCTTTGATGGCCGTCTTCCCGGGCGGAAACCGCAACGTGCGGGGCAGAACCTGCGTGCAGAACTGCACGGCACTCGACTTTTCGACGTAGTGATACGAACCATCCGTGAAATATGTGCACGCGTCGTCGTTGCTCACACCACGGGGGTTCCCGGCGCCGTCGCTGATCCGGCAGCCGAAATCGTTGATGGCATCGGCCACGCTCTGGGTATCGGCAAACGCGAACGGAAACACGCTCGGCACTCCATTCTTGTCGCACAGCGCCGCGCTGCCATCGCCGAGGGGACGTGCCAGGACCACCTGCAAGTCCGGCAAGACGGACGGGTCCGTCGGGTCGTACTCGAACGCTTCGTATCCGGGAGCCGTCCCGTCTTGTCCCGGCTGGGCTTCGATGACGACGAAAAAGCCCGCGCTGTTGGTTTGATAGATCGGGCGCCCGTCGTTGTCGTACGCAGCCGGGGGCTGCTGTGAGCCGTCGGCGAGCGCGACGCCAAAGTAGGTGATGTCCGGCCCGGCCGGACAGGCTGGGGATTGAAACGCAATGCCGTAGCGGCCGGTGTGTGGCAAAAGACAGGCGCTGACCAGGACCGTGTAGAGTCCGGTGCTCGCGAGCTCGATATCGACGCCGTCCGCGCAGGCCTCGCTGCTGTTGACCGGCGTACCGGTCGGATCGAAAAGGCGTAGGCTCAAACTGCCAATCTCACCGCTGACATCCGTCGCCTTGATGGTGACGCGATCGCCCTGGGAGCCCGAGAACGTGTAGGCGTCTACTTGCCCCGCCACGGTGAGGTTATGAACATACGGAGCGATGCCACACGGCAGCGGACGGCCGCAGTTCTGCGGCGCATCAGCAACGACGTTCGCCACGATCGTATAGTCACCCGCGTCGTTGTCGACGCAATCCGACACGGTGACCGTCGTGCTGGTTGGCTGCGCCAGCGTGAGGCTGCCGGAGCAGGTGTCGCCGACTCCGGCGGCCCCGAGCTTGATCAAGCCGATACTCCCGGAGACGTCCACGGCATCAACCACTACCGTCGCGTCCGCAGCGATGGAAAACGCGTACGCATCCGTGGCGCCGGCATCGAGATGCCGGGTCAGGGGCACGCCGCAGGCCAGCGAGTCGGCTGCCCGCGCCGCCGGTGCCAACACCGTGCACGTCAATACCAGCGCAACGGCGAGCAGACTCACGCGGGAACAATGCTTGTTCGCATGCTGGGTCGGTGTTCGCATTCCACCGGCATTTTGCCTACACCCCATTTCGGTACCGCGTCTCCCCTCTCACCGTAGCGCTTCCTGATCAATCCAGCCGTCGCTGCCATTGGGAAGCGTGATGTGCAACCAGTCGCGCTCCTCTCCGCTGATCTCAACCAGCGTACCGCGGGTAACGGTGGCCACCACCTCGGCGTGGCCGCTGGGCTGCCGGCGCACCGGCGCCTCGACGGCGGTCACACGCGTGCGTTGCGAAACGCTGATCGAACGCGTTTGCGCCCGCGGCAGGTCCGAATTCATCCAATTCTGCGTCATCACGACGAGCACGGCCAGGGCAGCGAGCGCCAGTGGAATCATCACCGGTGGGCGTACCAAGGCCGCCAGCCGGGCACGTGCCGCCGAGTTCCCCGGCGTGGCCGGCTCCCTCGCGGGGAGCCACGAGGGAGCCGGACGGTCCATCGCCGGCCGCGGCTCGGGGAGGAGGGCCGGGAACGGCTCCGGCGTTGCGCCGGCGCGCCGGCGCACAGCCTCCGGCACGGCGGCGGGGATCTCGTCGGCGATACGCAGCCGATGCGACGCGGCGCCGACGGTGTCGAGACAGCGATCGCAGGTCTCGAGATGCGCATCGAGCCAGTGCTGTTCGTCGTCACTGATCCCATTGGTGAGGGCGGCGATGAGGAACTCATCGCTTGGACAGCTGCGCGGTGTTGCGACCGTGTGATCGGTGTTCATCGGTGTACCTTCTTGTCGTGCTTGTCGTGTTTGTCCGGCGGTTCGCCCAGACGGGCTTGGAGATCGGCTCGGCCCATCTTGGTGGCAAGCTCTTGTCGGAGGCGGGCGATCTGCGACGCGACGTTGCCGACGCTCGTATTCAGCAGCGCGGCAATCTCCTTGTAAGGCGCGGTCACCTTGCGGCGCTGCACCTGCGCCGCCAGTTTGGCCCGCTGGCGCTGGCGCTGCTGCAGCTTGCGTTCGAGCTGGACGCGTTCCTGTCGCAACCGTTCGGCGGCGACGGCGGCCGGCGGCAGCGAGCCGAGGTCATCGGCGATGCGGCGCAGCCGGCGCTCGTAGAGCTGGATCCAAGCGTGCACGCCATCCACGGCATCCTCGAGGCGCTTCAGACCGGCTTCGCGTTCACGCACCGTCGATCGCAGTCGATCGATGCCGACAACCACTTCACGCGCGCGCCGGCCCGACACCTGCCCCAGCTGGCGGATGTCGGCAGGTGTAAACTCGTAGTCCTCGACGTACAGCAACTTCATCACCACTGCTTTCGATGTCTCGACGCCGCTCAGCAACGCGCGCAGCCGTTCGGTGTCTTTGCTGGTGCCCGCCATGTCGTCCGTGGTGGAAGGGTGCTGGTCCGGGAGCTCATTCAGCGCTTCGATCGACACGGTGTCCAGCTCGCGTTCGCTACGCTTCCACTCGAGAACCAGGTCGTCGAGCACGAATCCCAGCAAATAAGCGCGCAGTGGAGCGCGTCCTTCGAACGTGCGCAGTCGCCTGAAGATCCGCCGCTGCTCGAAGGCAAAGACGTAGAAGTCCCCCGCCTCGTCCGTCGGCACGCGAAATACTCGGCGCGGGTAGCCGTAGATGAGTTCGCCGTAGCGCTGCTGAAATTCCTCGGTCGCCACCGGGTCTCCCGACAGGCAGCGGGCGATGAGCTCCAGAGCCCCGTGCGTCTCGCTGCTTACATCTCCCATGTGCCGTGCAGACTCGTGCTCCCAGCCAACTTCTCGTTTCCATGATATCCCTAGAAGCAGGGATGCCGGGAGCTGAATCTTTATTGCATTCCGACCCGTGGCGAGGCAAACCGGGAGGGCGCAGTTTCGTGCCGGCACCGCATCTGCTGCACGCTGCTGCAATTTTTCCTCGACGCGGTGCATCTGTACTGCCAGCGATTCGTTTGCAACCGGTAAAGGCAATGCGAGAATGCCCGCCCGAAGTGATCGCATGACGGCGGGTGGGAGATTGGCAGTGACGGGTGCGTGCATCGTGGCAGGCATCGTAATGGTGTGGACGCTTCATCAGGCGCACGTCGGTGCGCCTGACATCGTGCCACTGACGACGCCGCACGTAACGAGGCGGGCTCCGACGGAGACCGCCTCGACCCTGTGGCTGCTCTCCATCGGCGTCAGCCGGTATCGTCAAGCGGATTTTAACCTCCAGTTTGCCGCTGACGATGCGCGGGCAATCGCCACCAGCTTGCAGCTCCAAGGCGACGGCCCGTTGTATCGTCAAGCCAAGACCCTGGTGCTCACCGACGAGGAAGTCACGCGCGAGAGCATTCTCGGGAGCTTGGACCGCTTCCTGGGCCAGGCCGGGCCTGACGATGTTGTGGCAATCTTCGTGGCGGGACACGGCGTCCAGGACCAGGCTACGGGCAGTTACTACTTTCTACCGTACGCCGCGACGGCGCAGAATCTCGTCAGCGCTGGGTTGCGGATGTCGGACTTCGACGAAATGGTGCGCGTCGTGCGGCACAACGTGCGTGCCGTGGTGGTGATGCTGGATACCTGCCATGCCGGGGCGCTCCGGGTGACGTCGTCCGGCCTGGTGGCGGCCGACGATCCGACCGCGCGGCTGTCGGCAGGCGAAGGCTTTTTCCTCTTGGCGGCGACCAAGCCGGGCGAGGACTCGATCGAGGAACCGTCCCTGGCACACGGCGCCTTTACTTACGCGTTGTTGGAGGGACTCCAAGGGGGCGCCGATGCCAACAGCGACGGGCTGATCACCGTGCCGGATCTCTTCGGGTACGTCGCGCGGCGCGTCCCCCAGCTCACCGAAGGCCGGCAGCATCCGTATCACAAGGAAGAGGGCACGGACCTGGTCTTCGCGGCGGTCGAGCGCACCGTCGTCGCCGTGGCCGCGGCGCCCACGGTCGCGGCGCTGTCGCCATCGCTGCCCCTTCCCGCACTCACTCCCGCCAGCAACACGATCGGCGTCATGGAGTTCCGTGATCTGCGCGAGGAGGCCGCCCACGACTGGATCGGCAAGGCGTTGCGCGTCGCGCTGAATACCGAGCTGAGCAAGGTGCGCGCCTTGCGCGTGTACTCCCCCGAGCTGATCGACCGCTCGATCGCCTCGCGACGCGTCGACTACCTCACCACCGCGCAGCGGCTCGGCATCCGCAAGCTGATTACCGGGTCCTTTCACGTCGTCGGCAACACCGTGCGCATCGACGCCGAGATCGTCGACACGGCAAGCGGCGTGCAGGAAGGCTCGGACAGCGTCCAAGGTGATATCGCCGATTTCTTTGCCTTGCAGAAGAAGCTGGTGCTCAGCATGCTGCACCGCCTGCGCGTCGAGGTATCTCCCGCCGAGGGCGCGTCGATCGAGCAGCGGACGAACACAAACGTCGACGCGTACCGCCTGCTGCTGGAAGCCGAGGGCATCGTCGAGGAGCCGTCGCCGTCCCCCTCCGTGTCCGGGCAGATCGGCATCCCGGGCACGCCCCAGTCGTGGTGGCACGACGGCTTGCGCGACTTCGCGGCGCTGCTGGAAGGGCGCGCCCTGGCCGCGGAATCCGCCGGCGACCCGACCGCGGAGGTGCGCCAGGTGCTCGACGCGTATCGCAGCGCGCTGGAGCACAAAGACCTGGATCAGCTGGCCGCCCTCTATGTCTCCTTCTCGACGCGCCAACGTGAGGCGCTGCGCGCCTATTTGGACAACGCCACCGGGCTCAGCGTCGAAATTTCCGACGTCAGCGTCGAGCCGCGCGGTGATGAGGTCGCGGTGTCGTACACGCGGCGCGACCGCTTCGTGGATAAAGCGAGCGCCAAACCGCAACACCTGGAAGTGCGTCTGACGAAAATCCTGGTGCGTGAGAACGGCACGTGGAAAATAACCGGCGGTCGATAGTCTCGTCTCGAGACGTCCGGACAACAGACCGGGAAATGACAGACAGCAGACGCAAGCGTTTGCCTCGGTTGGGCCTTGGTCGGTTGTCTGGTCGTCTGTTATCTGTTGTCCAGCAGGCGTTGACCGGGCCGTGGCTATCCGCGGCGCTCGTCGTCGGGTGGCTGTTGGCGGGGCTCGGCGCCGCCCGGGCGCAGCCGTTGGATCAGCGCATACCGGGGCTCTTTGGCGGCACGCTCAGCACCACCATTCGCCCCGGCGTTTCGCAGGGTCAGCCGCTGCAGTTTTCACAGCAGTTCAACTCGCTCTCCGCGGAGCTGTCGGTGGCGCGCTCGCAAGAGCCGATCCCCTCGGCCAGCGGTGCGTTTCGCTTCCAATGGGACGACGAGCTCGATACGTTCGTCCGCCGCGAACAAAGCCTCGGCCCGATTCTCGCCGAGCGCGCCTGGACACTGGGACGCCACACGGCCACCCTCGGCGTGTCGTACACGCACATCGACTTTTCCACGCTGAACGGCAATTCGCTCTCGGGCTTGACCTTCACCCAACCGGCATTGTCGAAGACCCTGATCAACCAACTGCCGCCGCTCGATGCACGCTTCAAAGACGACGTGCTGCGCACCCGCTTGAACCTTGGGCTCAGCTACGACTTGCTCTTTCTCGCCGCTGCGTACGGCGTCACCGACACCGTGGATGTGAGCCTGGCGCTGTCGATCAACCGGGTGCACATGAATGCCAGCGCGGTCACGACGATTGAGAATCCAAACGGCTCGCCGGGCGACGTCGTGTTTCTGACCAATTCGATGGGTGACCTCGATGCCACGTCGGGCCGCTTGTGCAGCCCGGATAATCTCCGCTGCGCGACCGACGGCTTCTCGACCACAGCCATCGGCACCGGCGATCTGTTCCTGCGCTCGAAGTGGCACTTTGCCGATACCGACTATGCCGACCTGGCCGTGGCCGGCGTGCTCACCCTGCCCACCGGCAACGACGACAACTACCTCGGCTTCCACGATCCGACGTTCACGCCGTGGCTGGTCGCCTCGAAAACCTTCGGCCGCGTGTCGCCGCACCTCAATCTCGGCTACTCGCTCCGCAGCAGTCAGGACGTGAGTCAGGCGGAATGGATCGCCGGTGCGGATGTCCGCACGTTCAACTGGTTGACCCTCATGAGCGACTTCCTCGGCTTTCACAGCTACCAGAGCACCCACGATGACGTGATCCAATCCTCGGTCGGCTTCAAGCTCAACCCGTTCGGCCAGTTCGTGATCGGTGGCGCGTTTCAATTCCCGGTCAACCGCGATGGTCTGCGTGCCGACGTGATCTACACCGGCCAAGTGGAATATACGTTCTGAAGAAAATCCACCCCGCGAACGTCTCTCACGAGAGAGATGAGAAAAAGCGCCGTTCCATAACCCCGAAGCCTTTGCTAGCTTGCCAAAATGCCGCGTTCCCCACTCGTCATTCATCACTTGTCACTCATCACTGCAGGCCTCGCACTTCTGCTCGTCTGCCTCGCCCCCGGAGCCCGCGCCATGGTGGTGGTGCCACGGGATTTCCCCGAGCTGGTCACGCGCGCCGAGCAAATCGTCGCCGGGACCGTCACCGCGGTCAGCGAAGAGCAGGACTCCGCCGGGACGCCGTGGACGGCGGTGACGCTGTCCGACCTGACGGTCCTCAAGGGAGACGTGGGCGCCACGCTGACGCTGCGCTTCTACGGCGGTTCGGCGGGCGACGTCGCCGTGCATATTCCTGATATGCCCACCTTCACGCCCGGCGAACGCGCCTTGTTGTTCGTTGCGGGCAACGGCCGTGACATCTGCCCACTTGTTGGCGTGTGGCAGGGACGCTTTCGTCTGCGCGCCGACGCGACCAGCGGCGACGAGGTGGTCGACGACAGTGACCGCAATCCGGTTGTCAGCCGTGCCGGCCGCCGCTTGATGCGCGCCGCGGTTGATGCGCCCACTGCGCAGCCGGCAATGACATTCGACACCATGCGGCAGCTCGTTGCCGACGAGTTGGCGAATCCGACGGGTAACGATGCAACCCGATAGGCGCCGACGCATGTGGCGGATAGTAATTCTTGGCGCCCTGCTTCCCGTGCTCGGGGCCAACTCGGCGTTTGGCTTTGCATGCATTCAAGCGGGCAATGGTCAGTGCATTCATTGGGCGCAGCATGCGGCAACCGTCGACACGTTCTTGGGAACCCCAACGCGCCCCCCGTTGGCCAACGGGACCGCAACCTGGGACCAGAACGTGATGAGTGCGGCGAACGATTGGAACACCAGCGGCGCAAACTTTCAGTTTACCGTGACGGTGGGTGGGCAGCTCTTCGATCCGTGCAGCTCCACACCGGGAACCCACGTGTGCCCCAATACCGGGCCCGTCGGAAACAATCCGGTGATCTTCCGCTCCAACTTCTGCGGCATGGGCTTCGGCGACATCCTCGAGCTGGTCAACGACTGCTGGGCGGGCGACGCCACGATCCTCAACGCCCCGGTGTTTGTGAATAGCACGGTATCCTGGAACGCCTACGACGGCCCGCTGCAATTCCCCGCCGGCCAGCCCGTCTATGACATCCGCCGCGTGCTGCTGCACGAGCTCGGTCACGTCCTCGGCCTCGATCATCCTGACGCCCATGGACAGACCGTAGCGGCCATCATGAACAGCCACGTGAGTAACCTCGATCGCCTGCAAGCGGACGACCGGAGCGGAGAATCGTCGATCTATGGCGGCGGCGGCAGCGCCCCCTCCGGGAGCAGCGCGGCACCAACCAGCGGCTGTCAAGTTGACAGGCGGCCGGCGGCGCCCACTGTGTGGCTCTTCGTGTTCCCTCTGTGCGCGGCGGCGTTGCTGTGGTCGCGGCGAGCGGGTTCTCCCGGGGACTGAAGAGGCTGTCTCAAATTCCAATTCGGCAGGCACAGAGGCCTGCCGCCACCTTCATTTCTTTTTCGGCTTTGGCTTCTCGGTGGGTGCCGCCGTCCCTGGCTGCACGAGTTTTCACACAAACTCTGAAGTCCCCGGCTACCCAATCGAAGCCGGCTCAAAACCGCTGGAAGCACCCGGTGCGTCAGGTCTTTGTTCAGGTAGGCGGAGGCTTGAGCGCCGCACAATCTCACTTGCCCGAATCACAGCTCGCGAAACTCGCCCGAGGCCGTGAGCAGCAGGCCGAGGCGCAGGCGCCGCGCACCGGTGACGCCGGCGGCGCGCAGCATCTCGCCATACAATTGCAACTGCGCCGCGTACCGCGGGTACGCTGCCACCAGCGTTCCCGAGAGCGGCATGTCGGTCTTGAAGTCGATGACGAAGGCGACATCGGCGCTCACCGCCAGGAGGTCGATGACGCCGTTCAACAGCTTGCCGTCGCGCCACCGCATCGCCAGCGGATATTCGGTGCAGACATGCATCGCCGGGTGGTTGTGGATCTGCAGCTCGTGCAGCGTCGCGAGGGCGCGTTGCACGTCGGCCTCCGCATCGGCGAGGTGATCCGTCAATCCGGTTTCTTGCGCGGCGAGTGCCACCGCGCCCGCCACACTGTGGATCGCGCCGGACACCGCCAGCTCGAGCGCGCGGTGCACCGTCGAACCGAAATCCTTGCCGAAGCGGTTTGACTCTGCTTTGCGCGCGCGCTCGGCGTACAGACTGCTCGCATCCTCCGGGCTGGACTGCGCTTCCAGGGTGACCGCGGCCGGCAGGGCCAGGGGCTGGGTGGCCCGCTCCACCGCCTCCGCAAAGGTGCTACGCACCGCATCAAGGTGCGCCTGCATCGTCTCGTCGGCAGTGAGCACCGGCGCACGCGGCGACCCGGCGGCCTGCACCCACGCCGGTGGGGTGTCGACGCGAAACGTCTCGAAGCGTTGGATCAACTCGTCGCTCAGACCGGTCACGAGCGCGGCATTGGCGTATTCCATCCGCCCCTTGGTCAGCGGGACAGGAAGCGCCAACAGATCACGCGCCCGCGTCGCGGCGACGTAGTACATGCGGCGGCGCTCCTGTTCGCCGAGCTGCTTCTCGCGCTCCAGGAGATGGCCACCGGGCGGATGCTCGACCGCCACGGCACCGAGACTCAACGCCCACGCCTGACCGTTGCGCTCGACCCGCCACGTCCCGCCACCACGATCGCTGAAGGTCTGAAAGCCGTCCCAGAGGATGACGACGGGAAACTCCAGGCCCTTGGCACCGTGTACCGT
>CAZTDK010000097.1:0-12809 GCA_964611965.1 uncultured Binatia bacterium (SeqCode)
TGGATATCGACGTAGTCGAGGATGCGCCTCCCGTACTGCTGCTCGTAGGCATGCATCTGCTGCAGGTACCACTCGACGAACGGCACATTGCCGTGCGCCAGGCGGTCCTGCGGATTGTTCCACCACGAGCCGCCCGGTGCCCAGTCGAGCGCAGACCAGAAGTAACCGGTCCAGCCCCAGGATGCCGGACCCAACGTTTGCGCCCCTGCGTCGGCTGCTTTGATCGCTGCGGCATACGCATACGTGCGGCTGCGCATCTCATCGTAACTGGTGGGAGTTGGATGAACGTCGCGGTGCGTGTCGTCCCACAGCTCCGGTTCATTGTCGAGGTCATAGAAGTCCACACCACCGGCAGCCGCGGTGCCATATCTGGCGATCAGATGCGTCATCCACGCTTGCACGAACGCCGGCGTGATGGCGGTGCTCGTATCGAGCGGATCGTTGCCGGTCACGTCCGAGCCGTTGGTGTGCACGCCGTTGCCGCAGTCTGCAAAGTACGGATCCGTCGATTGTTGCGCTCCGTATTTGCTCACGCCGAAGCCGCACGTCTGCGCCCGCAACTTCGGCGTCCAGCCGATAAGCGGGATAGTCAACAAGGTTGCCGTGCCGGTGCGCCGGTCCTGATCGATGAACTGGTCGCTCGCCGAGCCGTCAGGCAGCGCCGCGGGATTCGAGTTGTCGTTGGGAATATTCTCGAAGTACCAATCGGACGCGTGATTGTTGGTGTCGTTCTGCCAG
Organism: uncultured Binatia bacterium (SeqCode); assembly: GCA_964611965.1. Lineage (GTDB taxonomy): Bacteria > Desulfobacterota > Binatia > HRBIN30 > HRBIN30 > CAZTDK01. The sequence continues at coordinate 739 of CAZTDK010000097.1, forward strand.
TTGTACCGTGTCGTCGCGTTCCCACCCCAGCGCCGTACCGGCAGCTCCAGCTCGGTGGCCAGGTTCTCGTCGGCGAAGTTCATGCCGTAAATGAACGGACTGATCGCGTGGCGATTGGCCGCCGCATCGATCGTCAGCGCCGGACCCGTACCCGGCGGAGCCGGAGTGGGGGTCGGCAAGCCGGACGCGACGAAAGCAATATCATCGAGGTAGAAAGCCGGCTGGGCGCCGGGCGTGTTGTTGAACGCGCTGATGTAAGTCACCGTTCGCGGGGACCCGAGGTCGCTCAAAGGGACATCGATCTGCGACCATGTCCCCGCCGTTGGCGTGATGTCCAACGTCACCGACGTACCGGCATTGGTATCACCAGTGGCGACCTGGACCGTTTGGCCGCCACTCGTGCCGCCGTGCACGTACACGCGCAGCGCGTCGTACGCGCTGACATCGAGGGCTTGCCAATAGCCGAGCTGGAGCCCGCTCCATCCGGCGGTGTACGTGACGGCGATCGATGCCGTGCCGCCGTGCACCGGCGCGGCGTGGCTGAAGTCGCGCGTCACGCCACCCCACGACCAGTCTTGCCAATTGGCAGCGATGGCATCGTCGTAGACCACGACATTCGCGTGCGCGATCGCAGCGCTGCCGGCAACGATGATTGCAAGGCAAAACGTGAACACCCACATTGATCGGCGCATACGATTCCTTCGAGCAGCATGCATGCGAGCAGTATGCATGCCATCTCCGCCGTCGCCACCCATGGAATGCCCTCCTTCCGGATGTGGCAGGAACGCCACGGCGCCGATACTAGTCCGGAATTGATTTCGACGCACGACATCATTTTGAGTCGGATGGCGCCCGCTGATGGCAGATGGCGTCTCGCGGATGGTTGGAAGCCCATCTGCCATCTGCCATCAGCGATCAGCGCGAGGCGCGCACGCTGGTTGGTCGGAGGCGCGCCTCGCTACGCGCTGGCATCTCATTCGCGTCCGAAAATGGCCAGAAATCCCTGTGCGCCTGTGTCATAGTCGGGGCATGACGTTGCCAGCTCACAGTGTGTGTTATCGCGCCCTCGCCAGCCGGGACGCCAGCTTCGACGGGCGCCTGTTCGTCGGCGTCGCCACCACCGGCATCTATTGCCGGCCGATTTGTCCGGCGCGCACGGCGAAGTCCGAAAACTGTCGCTTCTTTCCCAGCGCGGCGGCGGCGCAGGCGGCCGGGTTTCGTCCGTGCCTGCGCTGCCGCCCGGAGCTGTCGCCCGACGCCGCGGCGTGGCGCGGAACATCCAGCACGGTGTCGCGCGCGCTGGCGCTGATTGCGGAAGGCGCACTGGATCGGGGCGAGGCTGGTGTCGCCGCGCTTGCCGAGCGCCTGGGTATGGGTGAGCGCCAGCTGCGGCGGCTGTTCGAGCAGCACCTGGGCGTATCGCCGATTGCGGTAGCGCAGACCCGCCGAGTCTTGTTCGCCAAGCAGCTGATTCAGGAAACGACGCTGTCGATGGTCGACATTGCCGCGGCCTCGGGTTTTGGCAGCGTGCGGCGTTTCAACGACGCCTTCCAACGACTCTATCACCGCAGCCCGCGCCAGTTGCGCATCACGAAGCGCCTCGCGCCGACGGCCGTGACCCTGCGACTCGGCTACCGACCCCCCTACGATTGGGAAGCGATGTTGAGCTTTCTGGCGGCACGCGCCATCGCTGGCGTGGAGCTGATCGAAAACGGCCGCTACTCGCGCAGCATCGCAATCGGCGATGCCGCCGGCAGCGTCACCGTGGCACCGGGGCACAATGCCCTCGTGGCCACCATTCGCTTTCCCAACGTTCGCGCGCTGCTGTCGATCGTCGCGCGATTACGCCGCCTGTTCGATCTCGACGCGGATGTCCAAGCCATCGGCGCGCATTTGCAGCGTGATGCCGGCCTGGCACCACTCATTGCTCGCCGTCCCGGGTTGCGCACCCCCGGCACCTGGGATGGCTTCGAGTTGGCCGTGCGCGCCGTTCTCGGCCAACAGATCACGGTGACCGCGGCGCGCCGCCTCGCCGGAAAGCTCGTGGCGCTCGCGGGCGGCCAGATCGCGCCTGAGGTCAGCGGACACGAACAGCTCACACACACCTTCCCCACCCCGGCCCAAGTCGCCGCCACGGATCTTGCCGGATTCGGCATGCCGCGCGCGCGGATTCATGCCCTGCAATCGTTGGCGCGCGCTGCCGCTGCCGACACCAAGTTATTCGAAGCATGCGGCGCGTACGACGACGTCATCCAGCGCCTGCGCGCGCTGCCGGGCTTCGGAGAATGGACGGCGCAGTACTGGGCCTTGCGCGCGCTGCGCGACAATGACGCGTTTCCGGCCGGCGACGTGGCGCTGTTGCGCAGCCCCGCAGTCGCCAATGGTACGCGGCTGACACCCAAGGCGTTACTCGCACGGGCCGAGGCGTGGCGGCCGTGGCGCGCCTATGCCGCGCAGCACCTGTGGACCGCCGGGCCGGCGGGACCCGCGGCCGGCGGACCTGCGATCGGCGTCGCTTCTCTGGGCCGTTCCCCGTTGGGTCGCTGAACAATGACCAAGCGTGACAAGTCACGAAAGGAGACTACTATGCCTGCACGTAAACGATTCTTTGTCGATACCTTAAAAACACCGCTCGGCAACGAGATCCTGATCGCCGACGAGGGCGGCGCGTTGCGCTTGCATTACTGGGAAGATCCGGCGGAGACCTGGCGCCAGTTGTTTCGCCGCCGCCATGGCGACACCGAGCTCGTCGCCCAACACGATCCGTTCGGGCATTGCACCGCGCTCGAGCGCTATTTCGATGGGGAGATCACCGCGCTCGATGCGCTTGCCGTCGCTTTCACCGGCACGCCGTTCCAAGAGAAGGTCTGGACTGCGTTGCGCACCATCGCCGCGGGGACGACGCTCAGTTACGGCGCGCTTGCCCGACGAATCGGGGAGCCCACGGCGGTACGTGCCGTGGGGCTCGCCAATGGCAGCAATCCCATCGGCGTCATCGTGCCGTGCCACCGCGTCATCGGCAGCAACGGTTCGTTGACTGGATACGGGGGTGGATTGCCGCGCAAGCGCTGGCTGCTGGAACACGAGGCCCGCCACTCAGCCTTTCGACTGGAGGCCTGCGAATGAGCATTTCGACTTCCGCGCGGGAATTCCACGCGCTGCACCAGAATGGTCTCTTGATCCTGCCGAACGCGTGGGATGCCGGCAGCGCCCGCATCATCGAACATGCAGGCGCCAAGGCCGTCGCCACCTCGAGCGCCGCGGTGGCTTGGAGCCACGGATATCCCGACGGCGAGGCGTTGGCGCCAGAGGCACTGCTCTCGACCGTGCGCGCAATCGCACGCGTCGTAAAGGTTCCCGTGTCGGCGGACGTGGAAGCCGGCTACGCGCCTGACAGCGCGGCAGCGGGCGGGTTCGCGGCGCGCGTCGTCGACGCCGGCGCTGTCGGCGTCAATGTCGAAGACGGCACAGATGCACCCGAGCTGCTGGCCGCCAAGATCACCAGCATGAAGAACGCCGCCGCTCACGCGGGCATCGATCTCTGGGTGAATGCGCGGGTCGACATCTATTTGCGTCAGATCAAAGAAGGCGCGGCGGCATATGAGGAAACCGTCGCACGCGCGCAGCGCTACCGCGACGCCGGCGCCAATTCGATCTTCGTGCCGGCTGCCGCCGACGAAACGCTCTTGGCGCGGCTGGTGCGCGACGTCGTCCTGCCGCTGAACGTCCTCGCCTGGCCGGGCCTTCCACCCGCAAGCCAATTGAAAGAGCTCGGCGTGCGCCGGCTCAGCGCCGGCTCCGGCATCGCCAAGGTCGTGCTCAACAACGTGTATACGATGACTCAGGCCTTCCTGGCCGATGGGCGTTCCGAGCCGCTGAGCCCGGGCCGACTGAACAATCCGGAGATCAACCGCCTGATGCGGCGGGAATGACCTCAACATTGCCGCCCCTTCTTGCTGCATCCGGCGCGGTGACAAACACGAGCACGCCGGCCGCCGTGAGCAGCAGGCCGGCCCACTGGCGCGCGGTCGGCACCTCGCCAAGCAAGAGAAAGCTCGCAAACAGCGACAGCAACGGGATGGATGGTACGACGATCGCCGTCGAGCGCGCCAGATCGAGCCGGGTGACGGCTTGGTACCACAGCAATGTCCCAACGTAGCTCAACACCACGCCCTGAAAGGCAAGGAGCGGCAGCAGGACCGGCAGCGTGACGGCCGCGGGGAGATTGCCCATGCCGCCGTTGAGCAGCCAGCACACGACCAGCACGGCGCTGCCGTACAGATAGCGCGCCCCGCTCAACACCGTAGGCGTAATACCGACCAGGCCGCGCAGCACGATCAGGTGCGAGACTTGCCAGCACAACGGCGTGGCGAGGAGCAACCACACGCCACGCGACGGAACGATGTGGCGGCCACCGACAGCGAGCACGATGCCGATGAGCAGGATGCTGATGGCGACGACGCGGCGTGTCGTGGGACGATGTCCGAGCGCCATCCATGCCGCTACCAGTGAATAGGCGGGCTCGATTTGCAGACACAACACCGTCTCGATCGCGCTCGAACGGCTGGCGCCGGCGTAAAACATCTGGAACGCCAACCCGGTTCCCAGCGCACCCACGAGCGCGAGGCGGCGGCCGGCGACGCCCCGCACCAGCAGCGGCAGATCGCCGCGGACGCCGAGCACCAGTGCCGAGAATGCCGCGCCAAACAGCGTGGTGACCATGGCGACGAAGAGCGGCGCCGCCCGGTCGGTCGTCAGCTTGGCCAGCGCCGGCACCAGCGCGCCGTTGAGTGCGCACAACCCCGCAAACAGCAGCCCGAGGCGCTCTTGGTGTCGAGTCACAGCCGCGAGCGTCCCGTCATGGTGGCGCGATCATCTACTCACTGCGGCGCCGCCGAGCAAGGGAGCGGCATGTACCCTCCTTCGGGAAGGTCAATTTTCTCCAGGTGTAGGGACAGTTCGGGAATCGCCCCGGCATTCAAGCCGCATAAGAGCGACCGCGCCCGTTCGACAGAGGTTCGTGGAGCCGTATGGCAGGTCCCCTCCGCCGTGCTATGGCCATTCGAATTGTCGAGGAGGCGCCAAAGCATGCCACTACCCGACCGCGGAGTACCGAAAGCGGATATCCTCGCGCACCTGCGAACGCTGCAGGCGCGTGACGTCGATTGGAAATCCGGGCGCGCTTTCACCCTCGCCTATCACGCCGGCGACGACGTGCTCGAACTGGCCACACAGGCCAATGCGATGTTCCAATCGGCGAACGCGCTCAATGTCGAGGCCTTCCCGAGCTTGCGGGTGATGCAATCCGAAGTAGTGGCGATGATCGCTGATCTGCTGCACGGCGGCAGCGCGGCGGCGGGTTTCATGACCAGCGGCGGTACCGAGAGTATCCTCCTGGCGGTGAAGGCGGCCCGCGAGGTTGGCCGCCGGCGCGGCGTCACCAATCCCGAAATGGTGCTCCCCGCGAGTGCGCATGCGGCATTCGAAAAGGCGGCGTACTACTTCGGCGTCAGGTCTGTCCGGGTTCCGGTGCGGAACGACTTTCGCGCCGACCCGGCGGCGATGGCAGCGTGCCTGAAGCCAGAGACCGTGCTCATCGTCGGCTCGGCGCCGGCGTATCCGCAGGGCGTCGTCGACCCGATCCCCGCCATTGCCTCCATTGCGCACGACGCCGGCATCAACTGCCATGTGGATGCCTGTATGGGCGGCATCACCTTACCGATGCTCGAACGCCTCGGCTACGCGGTTCCAGCGTTCGACTTCCGCGTGCCTGGGGTCACCTCCATTTCAGTCGATTTGCACAAGTACGGCTACACCGCGAAGGGAGCCTCGGTGCTCGTGCACCGCACCAAGGAGTTGCGTCGCTACCAGACGTTCGTCACCGACAACTGGCTCGGCGGCCGTTACGCTAGCTCCGGGATTCTCGGAACCAAGAGCGGTGGACCAATCGCCGCGGCGTGGGCGGTGATGAGCTATCTCGGTGCCGATGGGTATCAGCGATTGACGCAAGCAGCTCGCAATGCCACCGAGGCGTTGGTCACGGGATTGGAGAACATTCCCGGCGTACGCGTACTTGCGGCTCCCGACGCAACCCTGGTGGCGTTTGCCTTTGACGACGTCGACGCGTTCGCCGTGGGCACGGGGTTGGCCGAGCACGGGTGGTTCGTCGACCAGCAGCAACCGCCGCCGAGCTTGCACTGCAGCGTCAACGCCGTGCATACCCCAGTTATCGGCGATTTCCTCGCGGCGTTGAGCAACTGCATCGCCGATGTCCGTGCGGCGTCAGCGCGGGCGCGACCGACCGCGTACGGCACGCTCGAGTAGGCCGGCGGCCCGGCGGCGACTGACCCGCGGGCCGCTGGGTGCCGCGCGGCATCTTTGTCTGTCGACGCCCCCCGCTCTGTGTGCAACTGCAGATGGCGTGGTAAGAGTGGATTCAAAATGGGGAGGCGTCGATCATGGCCAATTCGCAGCATGAAACATCGGGACCGCTGAGCGGCATCAAAGTCGTCGAAATGGGGATTTGGGTCGCCGGCCCGGCGGCGGCGGCGGTGTTGGGTGATTGGGGCGCGGAGGTGATCAAGATCGAGAACCCGGCTGGCGGCGATCCGGTGCGCGGCCTGATGGCGCTCGGCATTCCGATCCAGCTGCCGGTGAACCCGTCGGTCGAAGTCGACAATCGCAACAAACGCAGCCTGGCGGTGAACGTTCAAACAGCCGAGGGAGCGGCCGTCGTGCGGCGCTTGTTGCGCGATGCCGATGTGTTCGTCACCAACCTGCGTCCCGCGGCCCTCAAACGCGTCGGCCTGTCATACGAAGATCTGCGTTCCGAAAATCCGCGCCTCATCTATGCCGGGATCAGTGGCTACGGCACACGCGGGCCGGAGAAGGATCGCGCCGCCTTCGACTACGCGGCCTTCTGGGCGCGCGCCGGTGCCATGGCATCGCTCGGCGAGCCGCAGGGTCCGCCACCGACGCAGCGGCCGGCGATGGGCGACCATCCCGCCGGACTGACACTGGCTGGCGCCGTCGCCGCCGCGCTCTATCACCGCGAGCGTTGCGGCGAGGGCCAGGAACTGCACTTGTCCCTCTTCCATGCGGGCCTGTGGATGATGGCCACCGACATCCAGACATGCCTCGTCACCGGGCTCGCGCCGGCGCCCACGGGGCGCGCCGTACCCAATCCGCTGTGGAATCACTACCAGGCCAAGGACGAGAAATGGTTTCACCTCGTGATGCTGCAACCCGACCGCTACTGGTCCGGGTTCTGCGCCGCCATCGAGCGGCCTGAGTTGGAGACCGACGAGCGCTTCGCCAACGTGTTCGTACGCGCCCAGAACAGCATCGAGTTGATCGCGCGCCTCGACGAGATCTTCGCGACCCACACGCGCGCCGAGTGGGCCGCGTGTTTCGATCAACACGGGTTGGTGTGGGGCCCCGTGCAGACCATCTCTGAAGTGCTGCAAGACCCGCAGGCCCGCGTCATCGACGCCTTCGCGAAGGTGGAGCACCGTTCCGGAGAGCCCATCGAAGTGCTGCGCAGCCCGATCGAGTTCCACACCACGCCCGCCAGCATCCGCCACGCCGCTCCCGAGCTCGGTGAGCATACCGAAGAGGTGCTGCTCGAGTACGGCTACAGCTGGGACGACATCGCCGCGTTGAAGGAAAAGGGCGCAATTGGATAGGCCCTGCGGCCCTGCGGGAGGCGTCCCTTCTGTGGACCGCTCCCGTTGGTCGCTATGCGGTGCCGTCGCGAGCGGTGCTCGAGCGCGACGCGTTGCTGCATTCGCAGACGTCTCTTCCCGATCGCCGGCGGAAGTGGCAGTGATTCCAGACCTCGTGAACAAGGGCGGACGGGTTCCTCATGCGTATTTCGGCAACAGTTTCCGCAGTCGTTTGGTTGCCTCATCCCGGTCAATCATGCTGGCGGCGATAGCCAGGGTGAGCTCTTCCCAGGCCTGACCATCGGCCTTCGGTTCGATTTCGTTGAGCCGCAGAAAGACGATGCACGCGCCCAGGGCGGCCCGCTTGTTGCCGTCGACGAAAGGGTGGTTGCGACACAGGTAGAACAGATACGCCGCCGCCACTTCGCCGAGATCCTTGTAGAGTGACTGGCCGCCGAACGTCGCTTGCGGCGCGGCCACCGCTGATTCCAACAAGGCCATATCCCGCACGCCATCAGATCCGCCGAACCGGCCAATGGCTTCAGCGTGAATCTCCCGCACGATCTCCACCGTGAGATGAAAACAGCTCGCGAGTGTCACGCTCATGCCAGCTTCTTCATCGTCCTCGCGTAATCCTTCATGGTGGACTTGATGACCTTCGACACCTCCGCGCGCGACGGCCGCGGACGAATCGGCGTGAGCGTGAGCGTACCGCCCTCATGGACTTCCACGTTCAGCTCATCGCCGGCCTTCAGATGCGCCAGCTCCATCAGTGCCGCGTCGAGGATAATGCCCTGGGAATTGCCGACCTTGGTAATCGTCTTGATCATGGCGTAATACTATGTTTAACGGCCGTGGAGGTCAACCGAGCCGCGCTACCAACGGCATCGGCGACCGGCGTCTTTCCGCTCGTCCGTGTCGCATCGGATCGCTGTGAGGTCTCACATCCGACAGGCTACAAGGGGCGCCCAAGTCCTGTCGGCCCTCACGCCGCCGACGCCGCGTTGGTCTCGCCCAGCTCAATGGCGAAGCGCTCGCGGGTCTCGCGCGTCAGGAGCTCGACCGGTTTCTCCGCGAAGCTGTGATAGGGAATCTCGTCGAGCACGCGGATGCGGATGGCGTGACGGCCCTGCAGGACGAAGCCGCGCTTGGGGAGCGCATCGGCTGTCCCGTGGACGACAATCGGCAGCAGCGGGCTGCCGGTGCGCTGGGCCAGTGTGAAGGCGCCGTGCTTGAACTCGCGCAGCCGCCCATCCACGGAGCGCGTTCCTTCGGGGAACATCATGACCGAGCTGCCCTCGGCGAGCGTCCGCTCGCACGCGGCCATCATCTCGGCGATGCTGTCCTTATCGCCGCGCCGCAGCTTGATGTAGCGGTTCAACGACATGTTCCAGCCGATGGCCGGCACGCGGAAGTTTTCGATTTTCGATACCCACTTGAAATGGGTGAACAGACGGAAGAGCACCAGGATATCGAGCAACGACTGGTGATTGGCGACCATGACGTAGGCGGTCTCCGGCCGGATCTTTTCGCGCCCCTCAATATGCACGCGCCACACGGGGTTGAGCCATGAATAAAGCGAGGCCCAGAAGCAGGTGAAGCGATGCAACACGACCAACCGGGGGTCGAACCACACGGTGGTCACCCAGATCAGCAATGCCACCGGGAACAGCAGCAACGAGCTGATCAGCAGGAATGTCCAGAAGAGCAACGATCCGGCGCGGCGCAGCATGACCGCCCTTTTAGCATTGCTCCCCGGTCAATGGCGAGCGCCCTGCGAACGGCGTCTCCTCTATGGGCCGCTCCCCGTTGGGTCGCTGCATGCTTCCAAGTCCGAGAAGGCCTGCGGCCGGCGCCTCTTCTTTGGCCTCTTCCCCCTTTGAGTCGCTCCTTGCGTCCAAGTCCAACGGGCTGCTAGGCCTCCGGCGGTATCGCCATGGCGCACGCGTTCCTTCGACACGGCTCAGGACACAACGCTCGTCGAGACAGTCGCAGCCGCGCCGCGGCTATGGCGCGCCCGCGCAGCATCACGTCCGCGGAGGAGGCGCGCCGCATCGCCGGACTCTTCCCCTCATACTGCGACTTCGTCGACGACGCGCTCTTCGATCCCACCTGGGGCTACTACAGCACCGGCCAGGTGCGCTTCGGCGAAGGCGGGCATTACGATACGTTCCCGCTGGCGCTCTCCCCGTTGTTCGGAAGCATGCTGGCGACCTACGCGTATCGGTTCTGGCGGCGCGCCGGGCAGCCGGCGGCCTTCGAGATCTGCGAGCTCGGTGCCGGCAATGGGCAGCTGTGTCTGGACGCGTTGATTGCGGTCCATCAAAGTGCCCGGCACGGCGGCGCTTGGCGGCGATTCTCCTCGGCGGTGCGCTATCGGATCATCGAACGCAGCGTCGCCCTGGTCGAGCGCCAACGCGCAACGCTTGGGCCGCTCGCGTCGTCGGTGACCTGGACGCGGGCCGACCTGTCGCAGCGGGCCACGCGCGCTGCACCGTTCGGATCTTGCGGGCTGGTCTTCGCCAACGAGGTGCTCGATTGCCTTTCACATCATAAGGTCGTGTCCTGCGCCGACGGCCCTGGGGTCGTGTACATCGTGCCGTCGATGGACCGGGCCGTCCGCGTGCGCGCCGGACAGATCGACTTCGCACCCGGCATCGACGGCCTGCCACGTGCCATTCCGCGTGCGGCTCTCGCCGGCGTGCTCGCCGATGCGCGGCTACGGCCGCACGTGAGGTTTGAAGAGGTCACGCTGCCGGCGCGGCATGTGCCGGAGTTGCACGAGTTTGTGCATCGTTACTATCCGGAATTCTTCTTCATGGAGAAATTCCGGCCGTATTTTGCCTGCCCGGCAATCCCCAGGTTGGTGCGCAACACGGCGCGGCTCTATCAGCGGTCGGAATGCCTGTGGATCGACTACGGCGACACCGCGGCGTTTCACCTCATGACGCCCGAGCGCCAGCGGGTGTTCGCTGGTCCGCCGCGCTCCGGCGCCAGCATCTATCGCGATCCGGGGCGCGACGACATCACGTTCTTCGTCGACTTCACGGTCGTCGCCACGGCCGCCGCGCAAGCGGGCCTGCGGGTGAAATTTTTTGGCCCGCAAGGCGAGCTGGCACGGCGCAGCGGGGTGGTCCTGGATCGCGCGGCGCGCGACGTCATCACGCGCTACCGGACGCTGGGCTGGATGTTGGCCTTGGCCGGCGTCGGGCCGGAGCGTGCCTGGCGCCACACCGGACTCACTTGGTCGGCGCGCGATGGCAAAGGCGGCCGCTTACGCGATGCCGTCAACAAAGCGGTCGCCGAGTTCGTCGGCAAACAGGCGAGCCACTTCAAGCTGATGATCCTTGCACCTGCGGGGAACAAGAAAAATGAAAAACAGGAAACCGGGAACCGGAAACCGGCGAATCCCGACGAAGATCGTTGAGCCAGCATTTGCCGGTTTTCAATTGCCTGTTTCCGGTTTCCTGTTTTCCATTCTCTCCCAAGTAGCTTGCGCGGCACCCGACCAACACAGTATCACGCGCCCAGCATGGCGAGACGACCATCGATCATGGCCATGGCGCTCTGGACGGCAATGGCGCTGCGTGCCGCCGCGGCACAGACGTCACCGGCAGCGACCAGCCCGAAGCTCAGCCACGATGTCGTCGACACCAGAGAGCAGAAGCGGCTCCTGACACTGCGCGATTGGAACGAAGTAGACAGCGAACGACCGGACGAGGTGATTGCGGTGTCCCTGATGGAGTTCCCGACCGGCGCCGTCGCCGAAATCCGCGCGCGCTTCACCCGGGAGACGCCGCCGCGCTGCGTGTCGTGGCATGCGGTGCTGCGCGATCGCAGTGGCACCGAGCTCTCCTCAGCCGCGGAGCGCGTCGTGCCGGATGCATTTCCGCTGCTCACCAAGCCCTTGCCGCCGAACACCTATCCGCCGCTGGCCCCGCTCGGCTACGTGCTGGCCCATCTCGGTCTCGGCACCGTGCAGCCGCGCACGAACTTCTACTTTATTCTACCGAATGGCTCGTTGATCGAAATGGATCTGTGGCTCGACGGGCGCGAAACGGTCGCGGTCCCCGCCGGCAAGTTTGACGCGTACCGCGTGCACATGCGCGCCAAGGCCGAAAGCGTCTTCCCAAATCTTCCCGGGTTCCTGCTGCCGGTGATGGCGTTGTTCGTCCCCACACAGACCGTCTGGCTCAGCGTGCAGGAGCCGCAGATGTTGATCAAGTTCACCGGACAGACGGGCCCGCCGGGTTCACCGCAGCTCTTGGTCCAACTCACCAGCGCAAACTGAGACCTGCCATGCTCACCAATTACGGCCGATGTATTGGCGTTCCCCCCGCCTCGTCTTTGATTAAGCCCGAAAACCTCAATTGAAGGTCAACCGGCGATCAAGGCGGCGATCGCCGG
>CAZTDK010000098.1:0-12751 GCA_964611965.1 uncultured Binatia bacterium (SeqCode)
CCGAGCCGCCTCTCGCCTCCGTCGCTGATGATAGCTTCAACGGTTTGGCTTGGCGTGATGTTGTAGCGCGGCTGCAGGTCGACATCGACGAAGTGCGAGATTCCGAATTCGCTGGCGATCTCGGCGCGTGTGCTCGCACGTGTAATCCGGCCGCACATGACGTTGCTATAGTAGCAGCCGGATGGGCGTGCCAGTCGGCAGCCACCGCGGGCGAGCCGGCCACGCAAGGAACGCCAGCAGACCACCGAGGTACACTGAGTGCTCGGGGGTGAACGCCCAATGCATGCGGGGTGCGAGTGCGAGCGCCAAGAGATGTGATCGCACTCCGTCTGCGACCCAATCGGCGTTTGGCACGAGTCTTCCTCTAGAGAGGCGGAGCAATGAGCTCAAAGGATTTTCATCATACGTGGGTGCTCCGTCGGATGCGGGCCCACGTCGGATATGACAAGCACCGCCAACCCGGGATAAGGGAGTACCCACGATGAGCCAACTCGCACTGCTGCGTCGCCGTGGCTTCGGCGCCTTCTTCTGGACTCAATTCCTCGGCGCGTTCAACGACAACCTCTTCAAGAACGCGCTGGTGATTCTGATCGTCTACCAGGCGACCGGTGCCTGGGGACTGGGTGCCGAGCAGTTGGTGGCCCTCAGCGGCGCCATCTTCATCATCCCGTTCTTTCTGTTCTCGGCGACGGCGGGGCAGCTGGCCGACCGCTTCCGCAAGTCCACCCTGGTGCGCCTCGTCAAGCTCGCCGAAATCGCGATTATGGGCGTCGCCGTCGCCGGCTTTCTCGGCCAGCGCATCGCGTTGTTGTTTGCGGCGCTGTTCCTCATGGGATGCCACTCGAGTCTATTCGGCCCGGTCAAATACAGCATTCTCCCACAACTCATCGACGACGACGAGCTGGTGGGCGGCAACGCGCTCATCGAAGGCGCGACCTTCCTGGCGATCCTCTTGGGCACCATCAGTGGCGGCGTGTTGATGGCCGAGGGGGCACGCGGCGTCTCCCGCATCAGTATTGCGGTTGTCGTGGTGGCGGTCGCCGGTTTTGCGAGCAGTTGCGTCCTGCCGCGCACCACGGCCGAGAATCCCGCCCTGCGCATCGCGGCGAACCCGTTCCGCCCGATGCGCGAGACCTATGCGCTGATCACGCAGAACCGCACGGTATTCCTCTCGGTGCTCGGGGTGTCATGGTTCTGGTTCTTCGGTGCCGCCCTGCTGTCGCTCTTGCCCGTCTACACCAAGGAGCTGCTGCATGCCGACGAGCATGTGATCACGTTGTTCCTCGGTCTGTTCTGCCTCGGCATTGGCATCGGCTCGCTGCTGTGCGAACGCTTCTCGGGACGCAAGCTCGAGTTGGGGTTGGTGCCGCTGGGATCGATCGGCATGAGCGTCTTCGCTTTCGATCTGTGGTGGACCGGCGTGCCGAGCGTGTCGACGTTGCCGGCGGGCGGGTTGCACGGCTTGCACGATTTCCTCGGCGCGCGGCACAGCTGGCGGATCGTTGCCGATCTGTTGCTGTTGGCGGTCTCCAGCGGCTTCTTCATCGTACCCTTGAACACCCTGATCCAGCAGCGTTCGGCGGCGGCGGAACGTTCGCGCGTGGTCGCCGGCGCCAACATCGTCAGCGCCTTCTTCATGGTCCTCGCCTCCGGCTTCCTGCTTGGGCTGTTTGCGTTGGGGCTGAGTGCGCTGCAGATCTTCCTGGTTCTGAGCGTATTGAACGCCATCGCCGCCGCCTACGTGTATCACGTGCTGCCGGAGTTTCTGCTGCGCTTCGTGTTCTGGATCCTGACCAACTGCATCTACCGTTTGCACACGAGTGGCAGAGAGCACATCCCCATGGAAGGCCCGGCGCTGTTGGTCAGCAACCACGTCAGCTTCGTCGATTGGATGATCATCGCCAGCGCGTGCAAGCGCCCACCGCGTTTCGTCATGCACTATGGATTTCTCAAGACGCCGTTCGTCGGCTGGGTGTTCCGCGACGCCAAAGTCATTCCGATCTCCTCCGGGCGCGAGGACGCGTCGCTGATGGAAGCGGCGTTCGACCGCATCGCGGCGGAGTTGGTGGCGGGCGAAGTGGTGTGCATTTTTCCGGAAGGCGCGATCACCAACGACGGTCGGATGAACCGCTTCCGGCCGGGGGTGGAGAAGATCGTGAAGCGCACGCCGGTGCCGGTGGTCCCCATGGCGATCGTCGGGATGTGGGGCAGCTTCTTCAGCCGCGCCGGCGGGCCGGCCATGCGGCGGCCATTCCGGCGCGTCTGGTCCAAGATCCAGGTGGTAATTGGAACGCCGGTCGCACCGCAGGCAGTTACCGCGGACGGCCTCGGGCAACGCGTTGCCGACCTCGGCGGGTTTGCGCCGCCGGCGATCCCGCTGGCTGAATCATCTCCGGACGGCGTACCGGGTGGTGAGTCCACATTGCAGCCGATGCCGGCAGTCAAATGAGAATCACGAAAACGCGAAAGTTACGAAGCGCGAAAAGGGAGGAGAACCTTCATCCTCCCTTTCGGTCATTTCGAGATTTCGTGTTTTCGTGATTCTCTGCCAATCGTTTGTGTGATTCAAATTTGTCGTTTCGAGTGTGTTTCGAATTTCGGATATCGAGTCTCGAATGTTGTCGCGAGGAGATGACGTATGGCAGGACGATTCGATGGCAAGGTGGTGCTCATCACCGGCGGCGCTTCGGGGATCGGCGCGGCGACGGCGCGGCGGTTCGTGAGCGAAGGTGCGCAGGTGATGCTCGGTGACATGAACGAAGATGGTGGTCGGGCGATGGCCCGGGAGCTCGGGGCGCGGGCCGCCTTCCATTGTGTCGACGTTCGCCACTCCGAGCAGGTCGACCAGCTGGTGGACGCCGCCGTGCGGCAATTCGGGCGTCTCGATGTGCTGTTCAACAACGCCGGCATCGGTGGGTACGGCAAGACACCGGACATCGACCCGGAGATCTGGCGCGTGATTCTCGAGGTCGACTTGTTCGGGGTCTTCTACGGTTGCCGCGCTGCCATTCCGCATCTGCGTGCCGGCGGCGGCGGGTGCATCATCAATACCGCCTCGGTGTCCGGCATGGCCGGCGACTACGGTCTGGCCGCATACAACGCCGCGAAGGGCGGCGTCGTCAACTACACGCGCGCCCTCGCCATCGACCACGCGTGCGAGCACATCCGCGTCAATGCCGTCTGTCCCGGTCCCATCGCCACGCCGCTGTCCGGTCCGTTACTCAGCAGCGACAAGATCCGCGCCGCATACGAGGCCGCCGTGCCGATGGGCCGCATCGGCCGTCCCGAGGAAGTTGCCAGCGTCGTCGCGTTCCTGGCGTCAGACGATGCGTCCTATCTCACCGGCGCCATCATTCCCGTCGACGGCGGCATCACCGCCGCCACCGGGCAGCCCAATTTCACCCGCTGCCTGGGCGACGCATAGGCAGCAGCCTCAGACCTCCTGAACCGAATCTGCCATGAGCCCATAATCTTCACCACGAAGGTCACGAATCACGAAGGGAGAAATTCAAGCTCTCTCTTTCCTTCGTGAACTCGTGGCCTCCGTGCTTCCATTCCTCGACACTGGTCAGCGCGACATTTTGTCCACAGACCGGACTGTCGTTTGCCAACGCCTATAGCTGCCCAACAGGTGCTTCGGCCTGATGTCACGTGGGATACGCGGTGATCTCCGTGGCCTTCACACTCACCCACACTTCAATGCCGGGGAAAAGATGCAGCGCCTGCAGCGCTGCCGGTGTGACCTCGGCGACGATGGGAATCACTCCGGCAACGCGTACGCGCACGCGTGCGCCTTCGGCGTCGAGCGCGGCGACCGTTCCCACCCACACGTTGCGCGGCGTTCCCTCCGGCGGGCGGCGGTGCAGGGCTACGGCGCGTGGATGGATCACCGCGAAGACCTCGCCGGTGCCGGCGCTCGGGACCATCAGGGTACCGCCCCCGTCCAGCTCAACGTGATCGTCCACGGCGCGGCCGCGAAACAGATTCACGCCGGCGAGGTCGGCGACATACGACGAGCGCGGCATTTCGGTGATCTCCGCCGGCGCTCCAGACTGTACGACGCACCCAGCTTCGAGCACCACGACGCGCGTTGCGAGCATGAGCGCTTCGAATGGATCATGCGTGACGAGAAGCCGGACGCCGGGAAACGCGTCGAGGTGATGCCGCAGCAGGCGGCGCAGATCGGCGCGCGTGCGCACATCCAAGGCCGAGAGCGGTTCATCGAGCAGCAGCATTCGCGGCGAGATTGCCAATGCACGCGCCAGTGCGACGCGCTGCGCTTGGCCACCCGACAACTGGGCGGGCCGCGCGTGACCGTGGTCGAGCAAGCCGACTCGCTCTAGCCATTGGTGCGCCTGACGGCGCGTCTCGTCGGTGCGCACCCCGTGACAGCGCAAGCCGAAAGCGATGTTCTCCATTGCGGTGAGGTGCGGAAACAAGAGGTGGTCCTGAAACACCACGCCGATCGGCCGCCGCTCGGGTGGAACAAAGACGCCGGACGCGACATCGTCAAGGACGGCACCGTCCAGCACGATGCGTCCCTCATCAAGGGGGATCAGACCCGCAAGCGTACGCAAGAAGGTCGTCTTGCCCGCTCCATTGGGGCCGAGCACGGCGACGACCTCGCGATCATCGACGCGCAGATCGACGTGCAGGGCGAGCGTGCCGAGACCCACTCGCACCGAGGCCTCGAGGCTCACGCGACTCCCAGCCAGTGCCGACGCAGGCCGACAAGCACCGCCAGCGAGATGACCAGCAAGACCAGACTCAGTACGATGCCGGCTTCCGGGCTGGTCTCCAGCGCCAGGTACACCGCGAGCGGGACCGTCTGCGTCCGTCCGGGGAAGTTGCCGGCAAAGGTGATGGTGGCGCCGAACTCGCCCAGCGCACGCGCCCAACACAGGACCGCTCCGGCTTGCAGCGACGGCCGAATCATCGGCAGCGTCACCCGCCGCAGCACCGTCCACCGTCCAGCGCCCAACGTGCGCGCCGCATCCTCCAGGCGGCGATCCATCGAGCGCAATGCCCTTCCACGGTGAGTACAAAAAACGGCATCGCCACGAACGTTTCCGCGAGCACCGCGCCAGCCGTGGTAAACGGCAAGCGCACGTCGAATGCGTAGTCAAGCCACTGGCCGAGCAGCCCACGGCGGCCAAAGGCAAACAGCAACGCGACGCCGCCGACGACCGGCGGCAGGACGATGGGTAACATCGTGATGCCGCGAAGGAGCGCGCGCCCTGGGAATTCGACGCGCGCCTGTACCCACGCCAGCGGCAGGCCGAGCACGACGGAGCAGCCCGTCGCGCATACCGAGCACACCAGCGACAACCAGAGGGCAGTGTACACGGCGGGCGTTCTCAAGACGCCCCACACGTCCTGGTGCAAGGCGCGCCACAGCAATCCCAGAAGCGGAAGAACAAAGATCGCCGCGCCGACACTGCTCAAGACGACTGCGACAAGTGGAATCGCATCAACGTGTCGACGGCCACTCACAGGAATTTGCTTTCCGCACGGCCAGGCATGCTAGCACCCTGTCGGACTCGCAGTCTGCAGCGACCACGGGAGCGGACCATAGAAAGTACGCCGACCGTAGGTTCGACCAACGGGAGCGGGCCATAGAAAAGACGCCGACCGCAGGTCTCAGCGCGGCAGGAAGCCGAAGCTCGCAAGGACCTTTTGCCCCTCCGGTGACAGGATGAAGTTTACCAACGCGGCTGCCGCGGCGGCGTTGCGTGCGTTCTTTACGACCGCGATCGGATACCGCGCGATTACGTTGACTGACGCGGGGAGGTCAACCCCTTCAACCTTGTGGCCCGCGGCCCGGACGTCCGTGACGTAGACGACGCCGGCATCCGCTTCCCCCAACGACACCTTGTTGACGACCGCTTTGACGTCCAGCTCCTGGCTGGCGGCTGGTGCGGTGACGCCCGCCTTCCCGAAGGCCTCGACGGCATAGTGTCCACAGGGCACCGCCGGCGCGCAGAGCGCAATCGTCAGACCCGGCTTCGTCAGATCGGCAAGACCGGTGATGTGCTTCGGGTTGCCGGCGGCGACGACGATCTGCAGCTGGTTGTGGGCAAACAGTTGCGGCGCGGCCGCGAGCGAGCCGCTCTCCACCAGCTTCTGCATGTTTGCCTCGTCGGCCGAAGCAAAGACATCGGCCGGCGCTCCCTGTTGAATCTGTTGCACCAAAGTCGATGAGCCCGCGAAGTTGAGCTCCACCTTCGTTGGCTGATGGCCGTGTTCGAAGGCGGTTGCGATGGCTTGAAACGCTTGGGTCAATGACGCCGCCGCGAACACCGCCACCGTCTCCGTTGCCGACTTCGTGTTCCCAGCTTGCTGGGCTGGTACGCGTGCAGCGATTCCGATGAGCAGTAGTGCCAGCATTGCGGTCTGGCAACTTCTTGTACGCATGGGTCCAGCCTCCTTCTTCAGCGCGCTTCAGAACTTCAGCAACGCATCGAACTGTACGCGCGCCAGCGTCGAATTGCCGAGCAGCGGCTTGCCGCTGTTGCCGTTGTTGGTCGTTGCGAGCCCGGGGTCGATCGCGTTGATGAAGTGCGACGCTTCACGGCGGCAGGCTTCACGATCTCGTCTCGCCTACTATGTGCGCCCGCTCAGCACGAGCTCGCCTGCCTCCCGCGTATGGTACCCCGGCAGACCGCCGACCGACTGGCGAAGTGCACGCGATCGTATGGCGCCGATCAGCGCCGCGATGCGCGGGTCGCTCTGCAGGTCGTTGTGGAAACAGAGGTCGTAGTCTTCCTCGCGCGCCGTGAGGAAATCCAGGCCTGCTTCGACGGCGCACAGGCGAATGCACACGCCGACCTGGGCGAAACCGGTGCGGATCGTCTCGACGACTCCGGCGTGGTCAGTCGCGACGTGAGCGAATCGTCCGGGAACGTCGCGGCGGCCGCGGAAAATCGTATCCAAGCACGCGCGCGCGCCCGACCCTTTTTCGCGCACCACCCAGCGGAGCTTGGTCGACGTCGCCGATCGGATCGTTCGAATGCCGAGCCGCGGCGTCAACGCCAGGCCTTCCTGCCAGCACGCCACGCGCAGGAGCGTGTAGTGTGGTCCCAGGAGCTCCCGGACGGCGTTGGCGTTTGTTCCGGGGGCATTGTGGTCTTGGAGGTGGAGACCGGCAACGTGGACGAGCTTGCGGCGGAGGAGCTCCAGGGCGTCGCGACTGGAGCGGATCAACGGCAGTAGCCGCGCCTGGGCGGTGCGCGCCAGCTCCCGACCGAGGAGGGCGACCGCCGGATCACAACCGGCCATGACCAGCGTCTGATCCGCATCCACCTGCGGATGAAATTCGAAACGGCCGCCGTGGTGTCTACCGTCCGCCGCCAGGGTACCCATGAATGTCCGCTCGACCGGATACAGCAGCGTCCGTTCCCCGACAACGGCCCGCCAGAGGCGGCACGGATCGACGCACGCTGGCCACGCCCACTCAGGATCTCCGGGCTGCGCGGCGTGCCCCAGCCGAAAGAGATCTTCGACACGACAACCAAAAGCAGCCGCCAATGCCAGCGCCGCCACAGTCGATGGCACGACGCGGTTGGTCTCAATAGCACTGATGGCCGCGCGCGAGAGGCCGGTGCGACGTGCCAAGGCATCTTGCGACCAACCGTTCGAGGCCCGATGGCGTTGAATGAGGTTGCTGAGCGGGGCTGCCATGATCATGGCATATACGACATGATCATATCTGACGACAAGTCCGACGTTCATCCCTGAGGGTCTGCGGGTTGCCGCACGATCGTCGGCAGTCGATGTGGATTACCCTGCGGCAATCGCGGAGCTTGTTCCGGTGTGGGTCTGTCCCAGTCGATGCGTGCTGGCCTCGGAGAGACTCCGCAACTCAGCGCCGCCCCGACATCGCGGTGGAGAGGGCCGGCACCAGTTGGCTGTGAATCGACAGCCAGCGGCGGGAGCTCACCGTTCCCGCCGCTGGCCGCCGCTCAGCCGCCGTATCCGAAGACGGCTTTCAGCTCGAGAAATTCTTGGAATCCGGCTTCGCCCCATTCACGGCCGTTGCCGGATTGTTTGTAGCCGCCGAATGCGCCGCTGAAATCGGGCTGCGCCCCGTTGACGTGGACGTTGCCGGATCGAATGCGCTTGGCGATGCCGCGGGCGCGCTCGATGTTGCCGGCGGTGACATAGCCCGACAGTCCGTACGGGGTATCGTTGGCGATGCGGACGGCGTCGTCCTCGTTGTCGTACGGGATGATCGAGAGCACGGGCCCGAAGATCTCCTCGCGCGCGATCGTCATATCGTTACGGACATTGGCGAAGACCGTCGGCTTGACGAAGTAGCCCTTGCTGATCCCGTCCGGGCGACCCGGTCCGCCGGTCACCAGCTCGGCGCCTTCGGCAACACCTTTCTTGATGAGGTTCTGCACTTTCTCGAATTGCGTTGCGTTCGCCAGTGGGCCGATGGTCACGCCGTCGGCGGTCGGATCGCCGACCTTGACTGCTTCTGCCGCCTGCTTCGCGGCCGCGGCCGCCTGCGCCATCTTGGCACGTGGCACGAGCATCCGAGTTGGCGCGTTGCAGGACTGGCCGGTGTTCATCACGCAGCTCTGCACGCCTGCCATGACCGCCGCCTCAATGTCCGCGTCGTCCAGAATGATGTTGGCCGACTTGCCGCCGAGCTCCTGGGTCACCCGTTTCACCGTGGGCGCCGCCCCCGTGGCGACCGCGACCCCGGCGCGCGTCGATCCCGTGAACGACACCATATCCACGTCCGGGTGCGAGGAAATCGCCGCACCGACGGTGGGGCCGTCACCGTTCACCATGTTGAAGACGCCGGCCGGAACCCCGGCCTCATGGAGAATCTGCGTGAAGAGGTACCCGGACAGGGGCGCAATCTCGCTGGGCTTGAGCACCATCGTGCAGCCGGCGGCCAACGCCGGTGCGACCTTGCAGGCGATCTGGTTGACCGGCCAATTCCACGGGGTGATGAGCCCACACACGCCGATCGGCTCCTTGCGCATCAGCGTCGAGCCTTTGAGCTCTTCGAACTTGTAGCTACTGAGGACACGTTGCATCTCGAACAAATGCCCCAGCCCGGCGGCGGCTTGTGCTGCGCGCGCCAGCCACATCGGAGCGCCCATTTCCTGAGAAATGGTCTCTGCCATTTCCTCATACTTCGACTGGTAGACCTCGATGATGCGCTGCAAAATCGCGACGCGCTCCTCGGTCGTGGTCTCCGCATACGTCGCGAACGCCCGCTTGGCCGCGGCGACGGCTTTGTCGACATCAGCAGCAGTGCCGAGCGAGATGACCGCGATCTGCGCTTCGGTGGCTGGGTTGGTGACTGGAAAATCATGGGCCTTGATGGGGCTGACCCACTGCCCATCGATGTAGAACTGACGACAATCCTTCATTGCTTCTCTCCTTTGCGTGTTTACCTCAACAAATGCGCCGCACGGCCGATGAACCGCGCGGCGCACACTCTTCACAACCTTCTAACGATGTGGCAGCCCGCGATGATCGAAGGGAGCGGGTCGCCGCAATGACGCTGGCCGCAGGCTCTCACCCGCCGTTGGCGGTGTGTGCCCCGAGATTGACCCAGACGCTCTTGATCTGTGTGTACATGTCCAGTGCCGCTTTGCCCATCTCCCTTCCAAAACCGCTCTGCTTATAGCCCCCGAATGGCGAGGCGGCGTCGAACACGTTGTAGCAATTGATCCACACCGTGCCAGCCTTGAGCGTCTCAGCCATGCGATGGGCTTTCTGGATATCGCGTGTCCACACTGCGGCGGCGAGGCCGTACGTGGTGTCATTGCCCGCCGCCGCGACTTCCGCCGCGTCTTTGAATGGAATCGCGCAGACCACGGGTCCAAAGATCTCTTCGCGCGTCACCTTCATATCTGCCCGCACGTCGGTGAACACCGTGGGCTTCACGAAATAGCCCTTGTCCAGCTCCTTCGGCCGCCCGCCGCCGGCGGCAACCTTCGCCCCCTCCTGTTTGCCTTTCGCGAGATAGCCGGTGACGCGCTCGTACTGTTCGCTCGACACCAGCGGCCCCATTTCGGTTGTCAGGTCCATGCCGGGTCCGAGCTTGATCTTCTCCGAGTACTCGATCAACTTCGGGACGAGCTTGTCGTACGCCTTCTGCTCGATGAACAACCGCGAGCCCGCGCAGCAGCACTGCCCATGGTTGAAGAAAATCGCCGACGCGGCGCCGACCGCAGCTTCATCAAGATCCGCGTCGGCAAACACAATGTTCGGCGACTTGCCACCGAGCTCGAGCGACACCCGTTTCAAGTTGCCGGAGGCGGCGCGCATGATTTCCTTGCCGACCTCCGTCGATCCGGTGAACGCCACCTTGTCGAGATCCGGATGCGCGGCAATCGCGGCGCCGGCGGTTTCGCCAAAACCGGCGACAATATTCACCACCCCCGGCGGAATGCCGGCATCGTCGAGCAACTCGCCGAGGCGCAACGCGGAGAGCGGGGTTTGCTCAGCCGGCTTGAGTACGATGGTGTTCCCGCAGGCGAGCGCGGCACCGAGCTTCCATGCCGCCATGAGCAACGGAAAGTTCCACGGAATGATTTGGCCAACCACACCGACGGGCTCACGCAGCGTGTAGTTGAGAAAGCGCTGGCCCGGCGTTGAGACAGGGATGGTTTCACCTTCGACTTTCGTCGCCCAACCCGCGTAGTAACGGAAGTGATCGACAACCAGGGGAATATCGGCGACCCGCGCGACGGCGAGCGGCTTGCCATTGTCGAGGGTCTCGAGCTGGGCGAACTCCTCGGTATGCTGCTCGATGAGGTCGGCGAGTTTCCACAAGGCGCGGCCGCGTTCCGACGGCGTCATGCGCCGCCAGGGCCCACCTGCGAACGCGCGGCGCGCGGCCCGTACGGCACGGTCGACATCTTCTTTGTCGCCCGCCGGGACCTCCGCGAGCGGCGCTTCCGTTGCCGGGTCGTAGGTCGTAAAGGTCTTGCCCGATGCTGCCGCCACCCACTTGCCGTCGATCAACATGTTGCGCGTGCGTCCGGAGATGAATTGGCGGACCGCGGGATCGAGCCCTTTGTAAGCTGGCTGAAGGTTGGTAACTGCCATAGCGCTTCCTCCTTGTTCGAAATGGGCGCCAACAACGACGTCACTCGGTCGCACTGCGTGGCTGAGCTATATGTATTGCCTATAGTGAGTTGGCCGCGCCCAAGTCAACACGCGTCAGACGCCGCCGCTCTCAGTCTGTGGCGTATTGCTTGCGCCGCGTTCTTGTGGGAATACGGCTCGATCCGGAGGAGGAATTCATGCAGCTACAGGAACGGCTCTTCATCGACGGGGACTGGGTGCAACCTGCAACCAACGCCACGTTGGAGGTGATCTCGCCGCACAGCGAGGCGGTGATCGCGCGCGTCGCCGAAGGCCGTGAGGCCGATATGGATCGCGCGGTGGCCGCCGCGCGCGCCGCCTTCGACCGTGGGCCGTGGCCGCGCATGGCGGCCGCGGAGCGCGCCGACGTGATGGCGCGCCTCCTGGCGTTGCTGCAGGAACGTTCCGTCGAGCTGGCCGTCACCATTACCAATGAAATGGGCGCGCCGATTTCGTTCTCGAACATGGGTCAGGTGCTGGCTGCGAACATGGTGCTCGACTACTTCGTCGGCCTGGCACGCACCTATCCGTTCGAGGAGGTGCGGCCCGGAATGCAGGGGCCGACCCTGGTGCGCCGCGAACCGGTCGGCGTGGTTGCCGGCATCATCCCATGGAACGTCCCGCTCTTCATCACCATGCTGAAGCTGGGGCCGGCGCTGGCCGCGGGCGCCACGGTGGTGCTGAAGCCGGCGCCGGAAACCCCGCTCGACGCGATCATCCTGGCCGATGCGATTCGCGCTGCCGGCGTGCCGCCGGGAGTGGTGAACATCGTTCCGGCGGGGCGCGAAGTCGGCGAGCATCTGGTGCGGCACCGCGGCATCGACAAGGTGTCATTCACCGGCAGCACCGCCGCCGGTCGCCACGTCGCCGCCATCTGCGGCGAACAGCTGAAGCGCGTGACGCTGGAGCTGGGGGGAAAGTCGGCGGCCATCATCCTCGACGATGCGGATCTCTCGTCCACGATTTGGGGCGTGCTCCCGGCGGCGATCATGAACAATGGGCAGGCCTGTGTCGCGCAAACGCGCATTCTGGCGTCACGTGCCCGCTACCGCGAGGTCGCCGATGCCCTGGTCGACGCCATGCGCAGTGTGCAGGTCGGGGATCCGATGGACCCGTCGACTCTGTGCGGCCCGCTGGTCGCCGCACGCCAGCGCGAACGCGTCGAGGGATACATTCGCATCGGCAAGGACGAAGGCGCGCGGGTCGCCTGCGGTGGCGGACGTCCCGAAGGATTGACGAAGGGCTGGTACGTCGAGCCCACCGTGTTCGTCGACGTCGACAATCGGATGCGCATCGCCCAGGAAGAGATCTTCGGGCCGGTGCTTGCCGTCATTCCCTACGACGACATCGACGACGCCGTCCGCATTGCCAACGAGTCCGACTACGGCCTGTCGGGCTCCGTGTGGTGCGATGATATCGAGACCGGACTGGACATCGCGCGCCGCGTTCGCACCGGCACATACACCGTCAATGGCTTTGCCATGGAGTTCAGTGCGCCGTTCGGCGGCTTCAAGGCATCCGGGCTGGGCCGCGAGCTCGGCCCCGAAGGCTTGTCGGCCTACCTCGAAGGCAAGCAAATCAATCTGCCGATGGGCTACGAGATGCGGTAAGAGAGACAACAGACTGGGAGACGACA
>CAZTDK010000099.1:0-12746 GCA_964611965.1 uncultured Binatia bacterium (SeqCode)
GGTCTGGGTGCAACTCGACCCCGACCGCGCCACCGACTGCGACGGATTCAGAATCATCAATCAGGACGTGGCAGCGAGGTCGGCCGCGGAACCACGGCGCGGCCTTCCCGATACCATGGCACCCATGTGTTACGTCTATACATCGGGGACCACGGGTCTGCCCAAGGCCGCAATCATCCGCAATCTGCGCTGGCTCGAAGCGGGTCTGGTACTCAGCCATGTCGTCGGCGAGATGACGCCGCGGGATGTCCTCTATCTCACGCTGCCGCTCTATCACTCCGCCGGCTTTCTCGCCGCCTGGGGCGCGGTGCTGTTGTCCGGTGCCACCCTGGCCCTGCGGCGCAAGTTCTCCGCTTCACGCTTCTGGGAGGACGTGCAGGCTTTCGACGCGACGCTGTTCATCTATATCGGCGAGCTCTGCAGATACCTGCTCCGACAGCCACCAACGCCGTTGGAGCATCAGCATCATATCCGGTTGTGCATGGGGAACGGCTTGCGCCCCGACATCTGGCGGAGCTTTCAGTCACGCTTCCGCATCCCCTTGATTCGCGAGTACTACGGAGCCACTGAAGGGAACCTGGGACTCATCAACCTCGAGGGACGGCCGGGAATGATCGGGCGCTTGTTGCCGGGCGAAGCCATCCTGAAATGCGATCCGATGACCGGTGCGCTGGTCCGCAAGCGTGACGGCCGCTGCGAGTCCGCCACCGTCGGAGAACGTGGCTTGCTGGTCGGCTGGATCAATACCCTGATGTCGTTCGATGGCTATCTCGATCGCGCCGCCACTCGCAAGAAGGTCGTGCGCGATGTCTTTGCGAAGGGCGATGCCTACTTCAACACCGGCGATCTGGTGCAGCTGCACGCCGATGGCTGGGTGTCCTTTGCTGACCGCATCGGTGACACCTTCCGCTGGAAGGGCGAGAATGTGTCGACGCACGAGGTCGCGGAGATCCTGAGTCAGGCCAAAGGACTCCAAGAGGCCAACGTATACGGCGTGCCCGTGAACGGCGCCGAGGGCCGTGTCGGCATGGCCAGCATCGTGGTTTCCGACGATTTCGACCTCAACGCCTTTGCCGGGTGCGTCGTGAGCAATCTCGCGAGCTACCAACGACCGTACTTCCTCCGCATGGTCCCACGCATGGAAATCACCGGCACCTTCAAACACCAGAAGCACCACTACCGCAGCGAGGGCTACGATCCATCTACCGTCAAGGATCCGCTCTATTTCCTCGACGGGCGGCAGTACGTCCCGCTCGACGACGCGCTCTATCGCAGACTGGCCACCGGAGAAGTCGGCCCACGCTAGGCCTACGGGGCCTGCAGCCGGCGTCTCTTCTATGGCCCGCTCCCCCCTTCGGGGAGCCTCAGGACAGGAATGGTCGCTGCGCGCTGCCATGGGCGGCATGTCGCCGCATGCGGTGCAGTTGATCCTGGAAATCAGATCCCGACCTTCTCTCGCCAAATCGATGCGCACGGTCCTCCACGTTACAGGCGGGAGAGCAACGTTTTGTCGCAGGCTGAAGACCTGCGACTAGGTTATGGGTGTTTGACAGCTTGCGGCTTTCGCGCCTAACGTTTGCCCCATTCCGTCACCGGGAGGTCAGCATGGACGCGCTGTCGATTTACCAATGGTTGTACGAGAAGACGGATGGACGCTTCACCTGGCTGGCGGGGCTTCCGGTGCTGCTTCTGCGCACGCGCGGCGCGAAGACCGGCAAGGAGCGCACGGCGGCGCTGGTCTACCTGCAGGACGGCGAGGATCTCGTCGTGGTCGCGTCGAACGGTGGCAGCGACAAGCCACCGGGGTGGTTCTTCAACATCCAGAAGAATCCAGACACAGGCGTGCAGATCGGCCGGCGGCGCACACGCATGCGGGCGCATGTTGCCGACGCCCAAGAGCGCGCCCGTCTCTGGCCCCTGGTGAATCAAAACAACAGCAACCGCTACGACGGCTATCAGGCCAAGACGAAGCGTGAGATCCCCATCGTCGTCTTGTCTTCGGTGTAACGCCCGAGCCCGTGTCCTCTTGTCCGATGAATATCCTCGCGTCCGCTCGCAGTTTGCAGGCGACCGTGGGCGCGCGGGCCACCGCGATCGAAGCGGCACGCTGCTTCCCGGCGGACCTGGCGCACACCATGGCCGAAGCCGGCCTTTTTCGCATGGCCGTTCCCAAGAGCCTCGGTGGTCTCGAAGTCGATGCAACGACGCTGTGTCAGGCGATCGAGCTGATTGCCGAAGCCGACGCGTCGTCGGGCTGGTGCCTGATGATCGGCGCCACCAGCGCACTGGTGGCCGCCTTTCTGCCGCGGAGCGCGGCGCAAGACATCTTCGCCTCGCCAACCACGATCATCGGCGGGGTGGTCGCGCCATTGGGCCGCGCCGTCCGCGATCATGATCTCTACCACCTCTCGGGACGCTGGCCGTGGGCCAGCGGCAGCAGAAATTGCCAGTGGCTGATGGGCGGCAGCGCCATCATCGAGGACGGCACACCGCGGCGGCTCCCAAGCGGCATGCTCGACAACCGCCTGCTGATTTTTCCCGCCGAAGATGCCACGCTCATCGATTCCTGGTTCGTCGCAGGGCTCTGCGGCACCGGCTCGGGCGAGATGGAAGTGGCGAACATCCGCGTACCGGTCACGCACTCGCTGTCGCTGCTGACCGACAAGCCCGTGGAGCCGGGACCACTCTATGCCGTTCCGATATTCGGACTGCTCGCCCTCGGTATCGGCGCCGTGATGCTGGGCAACGCCCGCGCCGCGGTCGCCGATCTCATCGAGCTTGCCGGCGGCAAAACGCCGCAGGGGTCGAAGCGCCCGCTCGCCGAACGCGCTACCGTGCAGGCCGGGCTGGCAGACAGCACCGCCCAGCTGCATGCCGCGCGTGCCTGGTTCTACGAAACGATCGGTAACGCCTGGCAGCTGGCAACGGAGCGCGGCGAAATCCCGATCGACGCGCGCGCCGCCTTGCGCCTCGCCGCCACGCATGCGACCCGCGTGTCCGCCGCCGTCGTGCGCGCAATGTACGACCTCGGCGGTGGCTCGTCCGTGCATCTGTCACACCCGCTGCAACGCCGCTTCCGCGACGCCCACGTCGGCACCCAACACGCGATGGTATCGCCGGCGACCCTCGAGCTCGCCGGGCGTATCCTGATGGGCCTGCCAACCGATACCGCGCAGCTGTGAGTAGCCCTGAGAAACATGCCCGCCACTGGCAGCCCGTCACACTTGGCAGGCCCTAGGAGAATGAAAAACAGGAAACCGGAAACAGGAAACGGAAAACGGCAAATGGCCGTGGATGATGCGTTGACCAGTTTTCATTTCCGGTTTCCTGTTTCCGGTTTTCCATTTTCTTCTTCCGAGAAAGTCCGACAGGCTACGAATCGCGACCAATCCTGTCCTGAGGCTCCTCGAAGGGGGAAGCGAACCATAGAAACAATGCCGGCCGCAGACCCGCCGGTCGTAATCCAGAGGTGAATGCGATGCCCGAAATCGAGCTCTTCGAAGCCATGCAGACGTG
This sequence comes from uncultured Binatia bacterium (SeqCode), assembly GCA_964611965.1. Taxonomy (GTDB): domain Bacteria; phylum Desulfobacterota; class Binatia; order HRBIN30; family HRBIN30; genus CAZTDK01. The sequence continues at coordinate 3,517 of CAZTDK010000099.1, forward strand.
CCGCACCCTGCGGCGCCTGCGCTCCGATCCGGTACCGGAGGATCTCCTGCGCAAAGTGCTCACCGCGGCAACCTGGGCACCGAGCGGCGGCAACCGCCAACCGTGGCGCTTCCTGGTGGTGCGGGATCCCGCGCGCAAACACCAGCTGCGCGAGTGGTATCTCCCGATCTGGCGGAATTTCTCGCAGGCGTACAGTCGAGGTCTCGAGCGGCTTCCTCCGGCGGCCCGCGGCCCGCATACACGCATGCTCGCCGCTGCCGACTATCTTGCCGAGCATTTTCACGAAGCGCCGGTCGTTATCGTCGTCTGTGTGCACATCCCGGACCTGGCAATTACCGATGCTGGGCTCGATCGTCCCTCGGTGGTCGGCGGCGCCTCCATCTATCCTGCCGTGCAGAACCTGATCCTGGCCTGCCGTGCCGTCGGGCTCGGCGCGGCGCTGACCACACTGCTCTGTCAGAAGGAGCCCGAGGTGCGGGCACTGCTCGGTATCCCAGAGGACTGGGCCACCTGCGCCCATCTGCCGGTCGGCTATCCGCAGGGCAAAGGCCACGGCCCGGTGAAACGGCATTCGGTCGCCCGCGTCGCCTATCTCGACCACTGGGAGCAGCCGCTGTTTGTGGAGTGAATGGGCTCATCGCCGCACGCGCTCCACGCGTTTGCGCCGCATTCCTACGATTGCTACTCCTCCCGACCTCCACGTCTGATCGTGGTCAGTCCACCGCCCAGGGACGCACACGTAAGCGCCGCTGACCCGCCGGCATAGATGCTGCACTTGTCTGGCGTCACAGCCCGTGCCGCTATGCGGCGCGCCGCGCGGTGAACGTTAGTGATTTTCGTTGACAAACGCGTGCCTGCCACGATATCGGGGGCGCGTTTGACAGCACACTGGCAATCAACACTCCAAGCGGTTCGCGGGGGACTTTTATACTAGGCGACGCGCCCAATCGGCGGCGATGCAATTGGCAAGAGTGAGGTGGCTCATGCTGCGTGGTCTTACTGTGTTCGGGGTTGGGTTGTGGCTGTTGGCAAGCGCATGGTCGCCCGCTGCCGCCGACGGACCGCCAATCGTCCCCACGGCAATCACCTTCACCATCAATCATGCCGACTGCGGCAGCGCCGGCGCGGGGAGCAATAGCTTCGCCCTCTACCTCAACAGCACCCTGCTGGCCACGGTACCTTCCTCGCAGGGATGCGTCTGCAATGCAGCTCCACTGGTGCAACGCTTTACGGACGCAGCGACCCTCGCGCTGTTCAATCCCGCCATCTGCAACGACTTCCGCGTCGACATCAGCGACACCGGCGGCGGAGGTGGTGTCGCGCTCGGATTCGTACGCGTGACCGTCGACACTGCCGCCGCGGCGGCAAGCACTTGCCTCTTCGACGGCTATCCGGGCAACCCCTACGCCTTCTGTGCGGATCGCAACCTCTGTTCGGAGAACGGCTCCACGTCTCGTCCCGCGGAAATCGCTGCCGGCGATCCTGACGGCGACGGCTTCACGACCGGCATCGGCGCCCAGTGCGACAACTGCCCCGCCGTGGCGAACCCTGATCAGACCGATAGTGACGGCGATGGTGTCGGCGACGCCTGCGACATGTGCTCGGGGCCCGGCATATATGACAGCGACGGTGACGGTGTCTGTGACGGGCGCGACAACTGTTATTACACACCGAATCCGGATCAGGCCGACAGCGATGGCGATGGCGTCGGCGATGCGTGTGACAACTGCCCAACGATTGCCAATGCGGACCAGCAGGACACCGACTTCAATGGGTTGGGCGATGCCTGCCAGACCTGCCCGCTCTTCAGTGACAGGGACGCCGATGGCATCTGCGACCCTGCGGACAATTGTTCCTCTACTCCCAATCCCAACCAGGCCGACAGCGACGGCGACGGAATCGGCGACGCCTGTGACAATTGCCCAACGATTGCGAATGCGGACCAGCAGGACGCCGACTTCAATGGGTTGGGCGATGCCTGCCAGACCTGCCCGCTCTTCAGTGACAGGGACGCCGATGGCATCTGCGACCCTGCGGACAATTGTTCCTCTACTCCCAATCCCGACCAGGCGGACAACGACGGCGACGGCATCGGCGACGCCTGCGACAACTGTGTGGGTCCGGGCCGCGACGGCGACGCCGATGGCGTCTGCGACGCGCTCGACAACTGCCGGTACCGCTACAACCCCGACCAGATAGACAGCGATGGTGACGGCGTCGGCGACGCCTGCGACAATTGCCCGACGACCGCAAACGCGGACCAACATGACAGCGACTCCAATGGCTTGGGTGACGCGTGTCAGACGTGCCCTTCCGGTTCGGACTCGGACGGCGACAACGTCTGCAGCGACGTCGACAACTGCCCGAGCATTCGCAATCCTGATCAAGCCGACGGCGACGGCGACGGCATTGGCGATGCCTGCGACAATTGCGTGGGGCCTGGCCGCGACAGCGATAACGACGGCGTCTGTGACGGCGTCGATAACTGCCGTAACCGTTACAACCCCGATCAGGCCGATGGCGACGGGGATGGCGTCGGTGATGTCTGCGACAATTGCCCGACAACGTCAAACGTGGATCAGCACGACCGCGATTTCAACGGCATCGGTGACGCCTGTCAGCTCTGTCCCCCCTTTTCAGACTTCGATGCCGACAACGTTTGTAGCGACGTCGATAACTGCCCTGACACCCGCAACCCCGACCAGGCTGACCGCGATGGTGACGGCATCGGCGACGCCTGTGACTTCTGTGTCGGCCCTGGCGCATATGACTCGGACGGCGACGGACGCTGCGACGAGGCCGACAATTGCCCGTATGAGCCCAATGCCGACCAGACGGACAGCGACGGCGACGGCGTCGGCGACGCCTGCGACAATTGCCCCACGACCGCGAATGCCGATCAACGCGACAGTGATTCCAACGGCGTCGGCGATGCGTGCCAAACGTGCGCGCCGTTCAAAGACCGTGACGCGGATGGCATCTGCGACCCCGCAGACAACTGTCCCTCGACCAGGAATCCGGACCAGGCCGACGGTGACGGCGACGGCCTTGGGGACGCCTGCGACAACTGCGTGGGCCCGGGCGCCGACAGCGACGGCGACGGCGTCTGCGACGGGGTCGACAACTGTCGCAACCGGCGCAACCCCGACCAGACGGACAGCGACGGGGATGGCATCGGCGACGTCTGCGACAACTGCCCGACCATCGCAAATGCGGATCAGCGTGACACCGACTTCAACGGCATCGGCGATGCGTGTCAGGCGTGCCCACTCTTTGGCGACTCCGACGGCGATGGGGCGTGCACCGGTCACGACAACTGTCCTTTTGCATACAATCCCGACCAGGCGGACCGCGACGGCGATGGCATCGGCGACGTGTGCGACTATTGCGTCGGGCCCGGAACATACGACTTCGACGCTGACGGCGTCTGCGATGATGGCGACAACTGTCCCGGCGAATACAACCCGGACCAAACGGACAGCGATCACGACGGGATCGGCGACCGCTGCGACAACTGCCCGACAACCGCGAATGCGGACCAACGTGATCTCGATTCCAACGGCATCGGCGATGTGTGTCAGGCATGCCCACTCTTTGACGACTCCGACGGCGATGGTCTCTGCGACGAGTCCGACAACTGTCCCGACACCTCCAACGCGGATCAAGCCGACCACGACGGCGACGGGATCGGCGATGCGTGCGACCATTGCGTCGGGCCGGGCGGCTTCGACAGGGATTTTGATGGGGTGTGCGACACGGTCGACAATTGCCCGAACGTATCAAATGCGACGCAGATCGACAGCGATCACGACGGCATCGGCGACGCCTGCGACAACTGCCCGACGATCGCAAATGCCGACCAACGCGACGCGGATGGGAACGGCATCGGCGACGTGTGTCAGACCTGTCCGCTGTACGATGACGTCGACGGCGACAGCGTCTGCGACGAGCACGACAACTGTCCCTACGACTCCAACGCGGATCAAGCCGATCGCGATGGTGACGGGATCGGCGATGCGTGCGATCAGTGCACCGGGCCGGGAAGCTACGACTTCGACGGCGACGGCATTTGTGATGAGCACGACAACTGCATCGACGCCTACAACCCGGACCAGGCCGATACCGACGGCGATGGCATCGGCGACCTGTGCGACGATTGCGCCGGCCCAGGCGGTGACCGCGACCGCGACGGGGTATGCGATGGTGCGGACAATTGCCCGGGCACGCCCAACGCCGACCAGGCGGACAGCGACCACGACGGCGCCGGCGACGCGTGTGACTTCTGCGACGGGCCAGGAACCTACGACAGTGATGGCGACGGCGTGTGCGACGAGCACGACAACTGCCGGTATGCCTCGAACCCGACTCAGAGCGACCGCGACCATGACGGGATCGGCGACGCCTGCGATTTCTGTGTTGGGCCGGGAGCGTACGACAGTGACGGCGATGGGCTGTGTGATGGCGCCGACAACTGCCCACACGCGAAGAACCCCCATCAGACCGACACCGATGGTGACGGCGTCGGCGATGCCTGCGACAATTGTCCGAGCGTGGCCAACCCGGACCAGGCCGATAACGATGGCAACGGCGTAGGGGATCTCTGTCAGGTCTGTCCGCGTTACGACGACCTCGACGCCGACAGCGTCTGCGACGAGGTGGACAATTGCCGCTACGCCTATAACCCGGACCAGGCGGATCGCGATCACGACGGTATCGGAGACGTCTGTGACTACTGCGTCGGCCCCGGAGCTTTCGACAGCGATGGCGATGGGCTGTGCGACGCGGCTGACAACTGCCCCTTCATCGCCAATGGCGACCAAGCCGATCGTGACGGTGACGGCGTTGGCGATGCCTGTGACAACTGCCCGGCAGTCGCCAACGCCGATCAGCGGGACTTCGATTTCAATGGGTTGGGTGACGCCTGTCAGCTCTGTGCGCGCTATCAAGACGATGACGGCGACAACGTCTGCGACAGCGTCGACAATTGCCCACAAACCTCCAACCCGGATCAGCGGGACAGTGACCATGACGGGATTGGCGACGCCTGCGATTTCTGTGTCGGGCCGGGCGCATACGACAGTGACGGCGACGGCCTCTGCGACGCCGCCGACAACTGCCAATATACCGCCAATCGCGACCAGGCCGACAGCGATGGCGACGGCGTCGGCGATGCCTGCGACAACTGCCCAGCCTTGTCCAACCCGGACCAAGCGGACTCGGACTTCAACAATCTCGGCGACGCCTGCCAGGTGTGCCCGGCCTTCCACGACCACGATGGCGACAACGTGTGCGACGAGGTTGACAATTGTCGTTCCACCCGCAACCCCAATCAACTGGACCGCGACGGTGACGGCATCGGGGACGCGTGCGACAATTGCCCGGCAACGCCGAACCCGAGCCAGCAGGATAGCGACTTCAACGGTGTGGGCGATGCGTGTCAGGTCTGTCCCGCCTTCAACGACAGCGACGGTGACAATGTCTGCACCGGCACCGACAATTGCCCCCGCGTCCGCAACCCGGACCAAGCCGACAGCGATGGCGACGGTGTCGGCGACGCGTGCGATAATTGCCCGACGGTAACCAACAGCAATCAGGCCGATCTCAATTTCGACGGCATCGGTGATGCCTGCCAGTTCGACATCGCGAACCTGATTCCCAGCGGTACCGGGTCCGCCGATTGTACCCACGAGTGGAGGACCGACCCCGCGCCACACAGCAGTTCGAGCGGCGTGCCGAAGGATCGGCTCGAGTGTACCGATGGCGATTTCAGATGCGATTTCGGCGCGGCCAACGATGCCGCTTGCACGTTCCACGTCAGCCTCTGCTTCAACGTTGCCGAGTCCCGCTTCGCGTGCAGTCCAACGGACATCGAACGTGTAATCCTGACGACGCCCAGCTGGAAGCCGCGCAACCCCACGGACACCACCAACCGTCGGGCTCTAGAGAATGCCCTGACCGGCCTCGGCGGCCATGTCCAGGGCATGTGCGTCAACGCCGGATCACGCCGGTTCGCATACTGTGCCGCGAACGATGAATGCGATACGGCGTCATTCGTCAGCGATGGCGTCTTCCGGCGCCTCGTGGCATTCGAGCCGCCGCTGTACACCCAAGACGCTTGCACCGACTATGCTGTCATCACCGTGCCGCTGCGCTATACGCCGCAAGGGTTTCGAACGGGAACGAAAAACCTTCGGCTGGCGGCCGTGTCATCAAAGAATCCAGGTGCCCGGCAGGCGCGTGATGTCGACCGGCTGCGCCTGGTATGCAACCCGCCGCGATGAGTCCCTCGATACAAAGGCTCTGGCCGGTATTGTAACGGACCCAACTTGACTTCGCTGCCGTACTTTCGTCATGGTGCGACGCGGAGGCTGTGACGTACGAAATGGGCACGATCGCCGAGCAGGTGGATACGGGCGCGACGACGCGCGTCGCGAGCGGTGCTATTCCATCGACGAGCCCCCGTACGATCGGGGAAGCGTGGCCGATCTTCCTGCGGCACGCCAGCCCGCTTCTGCTGCTGACCGTGACGATTCCCGCGATCGTCGGACGCATCGCGTTGGCGGATTGGACCCGCTGGGATGTCGTGATCGCGATTGCCATCGTCGCGCTGTGGCCGGTGCAGGAATGGCTGATCCACGTCTTCCTGTTGCACGCCAAGCCCATCAAAGTCGGCGGCCGCACCCTGGATCTCATCATTGCACGCATGCACCGCGCGCATCATCGCGACCCGTGGAACTATCGCATCTTGTTCATTCCGCTCCACGCGGCCGTCGGCGTCCTTCCGGTTGAGGTGCTGCTCTGGTTCAACTTCATGCCGACCCGGGCGCTGGCCATGACCGGCATCGCGGTCTCGCTGGCTCTTACGGTGCACTATGAATGGATTCACTTCCTGATCCACACGCGTGTGACGCCTTCCAGCCGCCTTTATCAACGGCTGTGGCGCAACCATCGGCTGCACCACTTCAAGAACGAGCGCTACTGGTTCGGGGTCACGCGTCTGGAAGGCGACTGGGTGCTGCGCACAGCGCCCCCGGCCAACGCGGTACCGATCTCGGCGACGGCACGCACGCTGGGCATCGGCAGTTTCTGAGTGACGGCGCCGCCCCTCACCTGCCCTTTCTGGCCTTCGAATTCTCGTGTTTCCGTGACTCCCGGTTGGCAGGCACGCTCGCCAGGATCGGCACCGGCGGCGCTGGCGCCGGCGTGCTCGCCGACTCCGCGGGCAGGGCGATGTTGAGCTCCAGGACCGCGCAGCTCTCGCGGCGTTCGAACTGCACCGTGACGCCGTCGGGATCGATCGGGAAGTACTTGGCGACGGCTTGGATGATGTCTTGCTGCAGGGCTGGCAAGAAGTCGGGCGCGCTGCGGCGGGCGCGCTCGTGCGACAGGATGATTTGCAGGCGTTCCTTCGCCACCGACGCCGTCGGGCGCCGCCGCCGCAGGAAGTAGTCGAGCACGGACATCGCTCAGCTCCCAAAGAGGCGTCGAAACAGACGCTTCTTCTCCGGTTCGAGGAAACGCAGCGGCCGCTCCACACCGAGGAAACGGTCGACGGCATCGGCATAGGCCAGTGCGGCGGTGGCATCGCCATCGAGGATGACCGGGGTCCCGACGTTGGACGCCGCCAGGACGGCGGGAGACTCCGGGATGATACCAAGGATCGGGATACCGAGAATACCGCGCACGTCCTCCAAGCTCATCATCTCGCCCATCGCCACGCGCTTCGGATCGTAGCGCGCAATCAGCAGGTGCTCCTTCACCGGATCGAGGCCTTCCACGGCGCGCCGCGACTTCGCCGCCAGTATCCCCAGAATGCGGTCGGAATCGCGCACCGACGAGACCTCCGGGTTGGTCACCACGATGGCCTGGTCGGCAAAATACAACGCCATGAACGCGCCCTTCTCGATCCCCGCGGGAGAGTCGCACACGATGTACTCGCAGCCGATTTCTTCCTGCAGCTCGTGCAGGATGCGGGCGACGCCATCGAGGGTCAGCGCGTCCTTGTCGCGGGTCTGCGACGCGGGCAACAGAAAGAGGTTCTCGAGCCGCTTGTCCTTGATCAGCGCCTGGCTGAGCTTCGCCTCGCCATTGATCACATTGATCATGTCGTAGACCACGCGCCGCTCGCAGCCCATGATCAGATCGAGATTACGCAGCCCGATGTCGAAATCGATGACCGCGGTCTTGTGCCCGCGTTGGGCCAGGCCGGCGGCGAAGCTGGCGCTCGTGGTCGTCTTGCCGACGCCCCCCTTGCCAGACGTGATGACGATGACAGTTCCCAATGTCGTGTCTCCTATGTGCGCAGACGCTTCGCTTCGTCGCTGCCTGGCAGCGGCGCAATGATGAGCCGGTCGTCTTCCAGCATGATGTGCGCCGGCTGGCTGCGCACGTCATCGGGCAGATCGGCTTCGATGGTCCGGTACACGCCGGCGATCGCCACCAGCTCCGCTTCCAAGGCCAGGGTGAAGATGCGCGCCGTCGTGTCCCCAAGCAAGCCCGCCATGGCCCGGCCACGCAGCGGGGCATAGACGTGGATATTGCCGGCGGCGAGCACCTCGGCACCGACGCTGACCGGCGCCAGGATGACCAGGTCGCCTTCCGTGGCGACGACGCGCTGGCCGGAACGTACCGGGTGCGTCACGATGCGGCCCGGGCGTGGCGTCGGAGGCGGCACGGCAACGGGGGCAGTCGGCGGGGCAGGCTCGAGGCCCACGTTCCGCCCGCCACGCAGTACACCCAATCCGGCCCGCTGCGCCGCCGCTTGCTGCTCCGCATTGCCGTGACGTACGGCGATCGGAATCAACCCGTGGCGGCGTACCACGCTCACCAATTCCCAGATCTCCAGCGGTTCCGCCGCGACCTCTTGCAAGTCGATGACCAGCGGCGCGTTCCGAAACATCTCCGCGCCCTGCGCCACCTTGGCTGCCAGACCGCGATCGATCTCGCGCAGATCGGCACTGGAAAGGTGCGCTACGGCGATCGTGAAGGCAGCCCCGCGGATGGTGACCGCCGGGCGTTCCGCCTCCAGATCAGCGGGCGGAGTGAACGGCGATGAGGCAGCCATGGCGCGCGCGATCCGATGGTGCGGAAACGCTTCGTTCGCGAATCGGAACTGGAAGCGATTGACGCGGACGCAGCGCACGCGCGAAGCTTGCAGCCTCGCTGGACTTACTCCACACCCTCATCCGACTTCCCATCCCGTAGTCCCGTCGTGCTCCGGCCAAGACGGC
>CAZTDK010000100.1:0-9239 GCA_964611965.1 uncultured Binatia bacterium (SeqCode)
CCCTTCTGCTCGAAGTGACGCGGTAGATTCTCCTCGCGAACCATAGGGAAGCCGCGGCCGCCTTCGGCCTTGGCTTGGACGATGGGGTTGTCGAGCACGATGTCGGGCGTGATACCGGTCGCCTGGATCGAGCGCCCATTCGGCGTGTAGTAGCGCGCCGTCGTCAAGCGTACTGCGGCGTTCTCCTCGAGTGGCAGGATGGTTTGCACCGACCCCTTGCCGAAGGTCTGTGTGCCGAGCACCAAAGCGCGTTTGTGATCTTGCAGGGCACCGGCAACGATCTCGGAAGCGCTGGCGCTGCCGCCGTTCACCAGCACCACCATCGGGAACTCGGTGTGACTGCCGGCCTTATGCGCGAAATATTTCTGCTTCTGACTTTCCAGGCGGCCGTCGGTGTACACGATCAGACCCGAATCGATGAACTCGTCCGCCACTTTGATGGCTTGGGTGAGCAGCCCGCCGGGATCGTTGCGCAGGTCCAGCACCAGGCCCGAGAGCGGTCCGCCGTTCTCTTTTTCGAGCTCGGCGAAGTGCCGCTGCAGATCGTCGTCGGTGCGCTCCTGGAACTGCGTCACCCGTAGATACCCGTACCCATTTTCAAGCAAGCGGCTCTTGACGCTTTGGATCTTGATGACTTCACGCGTGAGCGTCAGGTCGATGAGCTTGGGTGCGCCTTCGCGTCGCAAGGTGAGTTTGATGCTGGTCCCCTTCGGGCCGCGCATTTTCTTGACGGCTTCGACGAGCGGCATGTCCTTGGTGAATTCATCCTCGATCTTGATGATCTGATCACCAGGTTTGACGCCCGCCTTGTACGCGGGGGTGTCTTCGATCGGTGAAACCACGGTCAGTACCGAATTGCGCGTGGTGATCTCGATTCCCAAGCCGCCAAAGCTGCCGCGCGTGTCGACCTGCAGCTCCTTGTACATCTCCGGAGGCAAGTAGGAGCTGTGCGGGTCGAGTGCGTTGAGCATCCCGGTGATGGCGCCATCAATCAACTGCTTTGTGCTGACGGGATCGACGTAATTCTTTTGGACCAAGGCCAGCACATTGGTGAAGACCTCGATGTTCTCGTATGTTTCCTTGGCGACCGCCGAGACCCGGCCAACGGTGCGCCCGCCGAACCACAGCACTCCGGTCACGACGAGGATCAAGACCAGGGTTCGCAGCTGTTGCTTTCGATTAGCCATCTACGGAATGTACCTTTCCTGATTGCAGCAAGTCGGCCGAGTATAGCCGAAGGTCTGCGGACTCACAATTGACGAATTCTCGTCCACGCTGCTCCGCCTGAATTTCGCCTTGCATTTCGGGATGACGTCCCCGACAATCGATCACGAGGATTCTGAGTTGATGGTTCTGACGACCGTAGGCCAGAGCGGCAGGGAGATGATGAGGTGGTGGCAATGACGGCGGGTACGCTGATGCAAAACAACCTTACTGAGTTCTTCCGCGATCTGCTCCAGGGGGCGATGCGCAGCCAGGAAGTCCGATCGAGTCCGGATACCGAGTTTTACCTGGTGAACCTCCTCGAAGGCTTTGCGCACACGGAGCGCGATTGGTTTGAACGGCCGCTAGCGCTGGAGTACCTGGAATCGTTTCACAGCCCGTTGCCGCATCGGTATGGGAAGCTCAAGCGCGTCGCTGACACGGCGCTCTTTGTTTCCGGCCTCTTCATGGAGAGTCTGCACCGCAAGCTGACGAGTAGCGACTACTACATGCAACTCGGCCGTACCGCCTACGGCCAGCTGTCAGCGCTCTCGAGCGACGTCGGCGCCATTCCGGGCGACTTGTTCGCCGAGTTGGAGGAACGCTTTCCGGACTTCGTGCGCGTGTTGGCGGAGATTAGCTTCCAAGAGCTGTTTCGGGGTGATGTCCACACGCTGCGGGTTTATACGCGCTGGATGTACACGCGGAGCGAGCGCGACGCGCGCTGGCTGGTGCGCCACGGGATCATTCCCTACGTACCGGCAAGTGGCCGACGCCATTAAGAAGACAACAGAGGACAGACGGTCAGACAACAGACCAGCAGATTCGAAACAAAGCAGGGGACGAACGGAGGCGACAGGCGGCGCACAGGGAATCAGCCGACGGCGCGTTTCGGGGTTCGTTCCCCGTCTGTTGTCTGTTGTCTGTTCGGCTGTTCCGATTTTCGATTCTTGGCGATGACGATCGTGAACAGCGAGCGCGAGGACAGCTTGTAGGCGCGTTCGATGGTCAACGGCATACCTCCAACCACTTCGTCCAAGCTGAGCGTGTGCCAGCCGAGCCGGCGCCAGATCGGCTCCACCAATCTATCGAGCGTGGCGAGCAGGCGATTGCGGCTGCGGAAGTGATTGATGATGACCACCGTTCCCCCAGGCCTGGTGACCCGCAGCACCTCGCGCATCAAGCGCGCGGCGTCCGGGACGACGCTGACGACGTGAAAGGCCATGGCATAATCGAATGAGTTGTCCTGGAACTTCAGATCCAGGGCATCCATTTCGATGACCTTCAAGTGGCGCCAGCCGTTGCGGTCGATTTTCTCCTGCGCCTTCTCCAGCATTTCCGGGGCGAGGTCGATTCCGGTGACCTGGCAATGCGCGGGGTACGCGGCGAAGGAGAGGCCGGTGCCCGCACCCACCTCGATCACGCGTGCCCCGGGCTCGATGCTCAACGAGCGGATCACCTGCTCGATGCGCGGCGAGAAAACCCGGGTGAAGACGCGGTCATAGAAATGCGATAACTCGTAGTACAGCTTGCTCTCGTGTGCTTGGACTTCTTCAAGGCTTGCCATGTACCCTCCGCTTTCCCCGGTCGCCCTATACTGCAAAGCGTGTACCTTGGGGGTCCTCAGGCTGCAGTATCGCCGCGTAGCTGACGCTTGAAAATCGCAATATCGCGCTTGCGAAACCGCCACTGCCGCCCCTTCTTGAAGGCAGGGAGAATACTCTTGCGGGCGAATTCATTGACGGTGTCTGGACTCAGGTCGAGGATGCACGCGACATCCTTGCTGTTCAGAATCGTATCTTCTCTGTCCATGGCTGATGACTCGCGACGGTGTGATCGCTCAAGGACCCAGCGGCAAAACGGCTAACATGCGCTTTTGAGACAGTCAAGCCGACGGGGGGCTTGACCGTCTCAAGTGCCCAGAAGCACCCCCCAACTGCCAGCAGCCTATCGTCCGTGGTAACGGCGCAGCGACCAACGGGAGCGGGCCATAGAAGGGACGCCGGCCGCAGGCCCTATGAGCTGCGCCGGAAATCGCGCAGTCGCAATTGCAGCGTGACCGATCCGTTCCACTCGTTGTACTCAGGTGAAACCAGGACATCCAGCGTCGCGCCCTGGTCGATCGGCGCATCGGCCAGCCCAAACCCGATTGCCGGGAAACCGCGACCACCCTGTCGCAGGAAGAGGCGGAGGTGGCTCTCGCCGACGACGCGCCTGGACTGCACGGTCACCTGCCGGGCCAGAAAGATCGGCTCCGCGTTGCTTGGCCCGTGCGGCTCGAGGCGCGCCAGATCGGTGAGCAGCTGATCGTCGATCTCTTCGAGACTGATTTCGGCATCGATGGTGGTCTCGGCAATGAAATCATCGGGCCCCGTCACGTCGCGCACCGCCGCTTCGAAAGCCTCGGCAAAGGCGCTCACCTGCTCCGCCTGAATGCTCAGGCCGGCCGCCATGCGGTGACCGCCGAAGCCCACCAGCGTGTGGCTGCAGGTCTTGAAGGCTGCGTGCAGGTTGAAGCCGCGAATGCTGCGCCCCGAGCCTCGACCGAGGCTGGTTGCCGCATCAATGGCGATCAGCACTGTCGGCCGATAGAAGCGCTCCACAAGTCGCGAAGCGACGATGCCGATGACCCCAGGATGCCATTCCGCCGATGCCAGGACAATGCTGCGACGGGCCTCAAACTCCGGGAGGCGCTCCACGGCGTGGATGGCCTCGTTGAGAATCTCCTGCTCGATCGACTGGCGGGTTCGGTTCTCCTGATCGAGCGCCGCCGCGAGTTGCTCGGCACGTGCCGCGTCGTCGGTGGTGAGCAACTCGACGGACAAGCGGGCGTCGGCGAGGCGGCCCCCAGCGTTAAGCCGCGGTGACAAGCGGAAACCGACCACTCCGGTGGAAACGGTGGAGACCCCGCTCACGGCCTTGAGCGCCACCAGTCCCGGCGCGCTCGTCTGCATCAGCTCGCGCAAGCCGTGCTTCACCAAGACGCGATTCTCCTCGGCGAGCGGTACGATGTCGGCGATGGTGCCCAGCGTGACCAAACCCAGGTAGCGACGTAAGTCCGGCAAATCGGTCTGGCCGAGCTCGCGCAGACGCAGGCGGGTTCCCAAGGCGAGATAGAAAGCGACCCCCGCGCCGCAGAGCCCGCTGAATGGGAAGCCGGCATCCGGCTCGATGGGGTTCAAGACGGCATGCGCGGGTAGCGGGGTTCCCGAGACCTGGTGGTGATCGCAGACGATGGTATCCATTCCGAGCGTCTGCGCCGCGGCGATCTCGCGATGGCTGACGCCACCGCAGTCTACGGTGATCATCAGCCGGGCGCCGTCCGCGGCCAGTTGCCGCACGCCGGCCTCGGTCACGCCGTAGCCGTCGCGCATCCGGTGTGGGATGTACAGCAACGGCTCGTGACCGAGGGCGCGGAAGAAGCGGATCAGGATGGCGCTGCCGCTGATGCCGTCGACATCGTAGTCGCCGTAGATGCCGATGCGCTCGCCGCTGCGCAGCGCCGCAACGACGCGGTCGGCGGCCGCCGGCATTTGCCGGAACAGCATCGGTGAGCGCAGATGCGCCGCCAGCGTGGATTCGAGAAACGCCGTTGCCGCCGCCGGCGCCGCGAGACCGCGCGCGACGAGCAGCCGCGCCAGCAGCGGCGCCAGCCCCAGCTCGCGCGACAATACGGCTTCAGCTTCCGGTTGAGGTGTATGCAGACTCCATCGGCGTCGCATGGCTCACTCTAGAAGCCCGTCGGACTTGGCAGTACCTAGCGACCAACGGGAGCGGGCCATAGAAGGACGCCGGCCGCCGGCCTAGCGCCGCGACGGCGTGCGTTCCATCCAGAGCACGATCGGACTGGCGATGAAGATCGACGAGTAGGTGCCGACGATGAAGCCGATCAGCAGCGTGAAGGCGAAGCCACGAATGACGTTGCCGCCGAGGAAGTAGAGCGCCAAGATGACGAGAATCGCCGTGCCGGTGGTCAATACCGTGCGGCTCAACGTCTCGTTGATGCTGCGGTTGATGAGCGACGCCATGGACTCACGCCGGCTCTTGCGCATGTTTTCCCGGATCCGGTCGCAGACGATCACCGTGTCGTGTACCGAGAAGCCGACGACGGTGAGCAGCGCCGCGACCACGGTCAGGTCGATCTCGTATCCTGTCAACGACAGCATGCCGACCACGATGAATACGTCATGCACCAGCGCGATCGCCGCGCCGATGCCGAAGCGCAGCTCGAAGCGCAGCCAGATGTAGGCCCCCATCAGCAAGGTCGCGAAGATCACGGCCAGCACGGCGCGCTGGCGCAGATCCTGGCCGACGCGCGGCCCGACCAGCTCGACGCGCAAGACCTGGAACCCATCTTTGCCGAACTTTTGGGCTAACGCTTGGGTCATGGAGTCGCTGATGCCGGCGGTCTCGGTCGACTCGACCGGCAGGCGGATGAGGAACTCGGTGCCGCCGGCGCCGAAGTCCTGGATCGTCGATTCACCCAGCTTGGCGCTGTCGAGCGCGGCGCGAATATCGTTGACCGGCACCGGCTTCGGAAAGCGCACATGCACCATGACACCACCCGAGAAATCGATGCCGTAGTTCGGCCCGCCGTGGTAGATCAGCGAAAAGATGCCAATGGCGATGATCGCCCACGAGAAGCCGAGCGCGGCGAACCGTAAACGGATGAAGTCGAAATTGGTGCCGGGTTTGATGAGTTCCATAGATTACACGCTCACGGTTTGGAGGCGACGGTAGGTTAGCAGGTAGTCGTAGACGACCCGGGTGACGACGACCGCGGTAAACACGCTGCTCACCAAGCCGATGCACAGGGTCACGGCGAAGCCGCGTACGGGTCCCGAGCCGAACTGGAAGAGGATCAGGCCCGCGAGGAAGCTGTTGGTATTGGTGTCAAGAATGGCCGGCAGGGCACGCTCGTAGCCTGCGGCAATGGCGGCGCGTGCCGATTTTCCGAGCCGCAGCTCTTCACGAATACGCTCGTTGATCAGCACGTTCGCATCCACCGCCATACCAATGGTGAGGACCACCCCTGCCAGACCCGGAAGCGTCAGGGTGGCATGCAGGGCCGAGAGGGCCGCCACGAGAAAAAGAATGTTGAGGGTCAGTGCCATATCGGCGAGGACGCCGGCGAACTTGTAGTAGACGAGCATGAAGACGAGAACCAATGAGCCGCCAACGATAAATGAGGTGATTCCCTGGCGGATAGAGTCCGCGCCCAGCGACGGGCCGACGGTGCGTTCCTCGGCGACATGCACCGGCGCCGGCAGCGCGCCTGCCCGTAGCACGATCGCCAGGTCGCGGGCCTCTTTGATGTCAAAGTTACCGGTGATCGATGCGTGGCCGCCGCTGATGCGCTCGCGGATGACCGGCGCCGAGTAGACGTTGTTGTCGAGGATGATGGCCAGGCGCTTGCCGACGTTGGCGCCGGTGAGGGTGTCGAACTGCTTGGCGCCGCGGGCGTTCAGCTCGAGGGCAACGTATGGTCCGTCCATCTGGGTTGCCGGCCGTACCAGGGCGTCGGCAATGACGTCGCCGGTCATCTGAGTCTTCGACTGCACGAGATATTGTTGCCGCTGGGTCCGCCCGCCGACGCGTTCGCCCTCGGCGCCTTTGAGGACCTCCGTGCCCGCCGGCGCCGGCTTCTTGCCGGCCAGGATCTCCTCGGTGTCCGGTGCCTCCGCCAGGATCTTGAACTCCAGCACGGCGGTCCGACCGATGAGATCCTTGGCGCGCTGCGCATCCTGGATGCCCGGCAGCTGGATCAAGATGTCTTGCGACCCTTCCCGCTGGATGATCGGCTCGGTGACACCGAATTGGTCGATGCGGTTGCGGATGGTTTCGAGCGACTGCTCGAGCGCCAGATCGCGGACGCGCTGCTCTTCGCGCTTGGTCATCGCCAGATTGAGCGTGACCACCCCGCCTTCGGTGCTGGAATCTTGGATGGTGAGATTGGGGAAGCGTTCCTTGACCAGATCCGTGAGCTGCGTCCGGGCGTCGCCGTTGGACACGCGCACCACGACGACGGTGCCCTTGCGCTCGACGCCATCGAGCGTGAGCTTGGCGTCGCCGGCTTCCTTCTTCAGGTCGTCGATGTCGTGGTCGAGTGTATTTTCCAGCGCCTTGTCGACGTCTACGGACAGCACGAGATGCGTGCCGCCTTGCAGGTCCAGGCCGAGATGCACCTTCTGTGTGGGCAGGTAGTCCTTCCAGAACTGCGGGAGATCGGTGACGAATGTCGGCACGAGGTACACGATGGCGACAAGGGTCAACCCCAGGATCAGGAGCACCCGGTAGAACAAGCTGGAGTTTTTCACTTCGCTTTATCCTTCTCTTTGTCCTTGTTGTTCTCTTCCGACGACTGGCCTGACTTGGCGGCGGAGTTTGCCAGCGCGGTGATCTGGGCGCGATCGATGCGGACGCGCACGTTTGGCGCGATCTCCAGTGTGACCACCGTGTCGGTGAGCGCGACGATCTTGCCGTAGAGGCCGCCCGACGTAATCACGTCATCGTTCCGTTTGAGATTGGCGAGCATCAGGCGCTGCTCTTTGGCCTTCTGTTGCTGTGGACGAATCAGCAGAAAGTAGAAGACTGCAAAAATGAGCACCAGCGGCGCAAACTGCATGACTGCCGGGGGCGGATGGCCGCCGGCCGCCTGGCCCCACGTGGGGTTGATCATGCACACGCTCCCTCGGTCAGATGTTCCAGGCGTACGGCCGACCACGCCGCGAACGTCCCGTGCGCAATGGCATCTTGCATGTCGCGCATGAGCTGCAGGTAGAAGTGTAGGTTGTGTAACGTCGCCAGCTGCGCGCCCAGCATCTCATTGGTGGTGGCGAGGTGGCGCAGGTAAGCGCGGCTGAAGGTCCGGCACGTATAACAGCGACACTGCGGATCAGCCGGCTGCTCGTCGCGCTGATGCCGTGCCAGACGGATGTTGAGGCGGCCGCGCGAGGTGAACAGCATCCCGTTGCGCGCGTTGCGAGTCGGCAGCACGCAGTCGAACAGGTCGTACCCCATGCCGACGAAGCGAATCAGATCTTCGGGAAAGCCGACGCCCATCAGGTAGCGCGGGCGTGCTGTCGGCAACGCCGCTACGGTGTCCGCTGCCAGCTCCATCGTCAAGGCTCGATCTTCCCCCACACTTAATCCCCCGACCGCATAACCCGGAAAGTCGAGCGCGACAAGTTCAGCGGCCTGCTGGCGGCGCAGATCCTGGTAGATCGAGCCTTGGACGATGCCGAACATCAGTTGCCCAGGAGTGATCGCGACCTGTCGGGCGCGCCGGGCCCAATCGAGGGTTCGGTGCGCGGCGCGCTCGGCGGCGGCGCGCGTTGCGTCGCCGGCCACGCACTCGTCGAGGACCATGATGATATCGACGCCGAGCTCGACTTGCAGGCGCACGACATCCTCGGGTGTGAGGAACATCGCGGCGCCATCGACGTGCGAACGGAACTCGACACCGGCGTCGGTTACCTTGCGCAACGCCGCCAGGCTGAGGATTTGATACCCGCCGCTGTCCGTGAGAATCGGCCCGTCCCACCCCATGAAGCGGTGCAGTCCGCCGAGCTCGCGGATGAGCTGGGTGCCCGGTCGCAGTGCGAGATGATAGGCGTTCGAGAGAATGATTTGTGCGCCCACCTCCGTGAGCTGCGCTGGTGTGATACCCTTGACCGTGCCTTGGGTGGCGACCGGCATGAACATCGGCGTATTGACGGTGCCATGGGCCGTGTGCAGGCGTCCGCGCCGCGCCGGTGTGCCGTCGTCGGTGCCGATTACCTCGAAAGGAGTGCCTGCCGCGGGGAGGGGCTCGTGACGCGCCGCGGCGCCGTGTGCGACCGGGCTCATTGAATCAGCATGGCGTCGCCGTAGCTGTAGAAACGGTAGCGGCGCTGAATCGCTTCAGTATAGGCGTCAAGGACCGCGGCACGACCCGCAAACGCACTCACCAGGAGCAGCAGGGTCGAGCCCGGCAGATGAAAATTGGTGAACAACGCGTCGACGACGCGGAAGCGATGGCCCGGGACAATGAAGCA
>CAZTDK010000100.1:9249-12717 GCA_964611965.1 uncultured Binatia bacterium (SeqCode)
GCGCACCGGCGGCGACGCGGCCATCGGCGGTGGCCGCCGATTCCAATGCGCGTGTGGTCGTCGTGCCGACAGCGATCACCCGCCCGCCGGCAGCCTTCGTTGCGTCGATCGCCGCGACGGTTGACGCGGGAATCTCGCACCACTCCGGCTCCATCACGTGGGCGCGAATGTCCTCGCTGCGGACCGGCAAAAAAGTTCCCGGACCGACATGCAAGGTGAGCCGAGCGCTGCCGACCCCGCGGGCCTGCAATCCGCGCATGAGCCCATCGGTGAAATGCAACCCCGCTGTCGGTGCCGCGATGGCCCCGGGACTGGCTGCAAAGATGGTCTGGTAGCGCTCGCGGTCCAACGGCAACGGCCCGTTAGGGCGACGGATGTAGGGTGGCAACGGAATCTCGCCGTGCTGTTCGAGCAAGGTGCGGGCGTCGGCGGCGTTCTCGAAGGTGGCCGCGTAGCGCCCCTCACCGTGCGCGGCGGTAATCGTCACGCGGATGCCGCCAGCCATCGTGAGCACCGTGCCCAATCGCAGCCGCTTTGCGGGCTTTCCCAAGCACAGCCAGGTCTCGGCCTCCTCCTTGCGGAGGGCCGGGCTAGGGGAAGATAGCGTTGGCGGAAAATCAACGTCTCCTGACCCCTCCTTAGGAAGGAGGGGAACGGTCGCGCCCATCATCGGCCGGATCAACAGCAGCTCGACCGCACCACCCGATGCGACACGCCCGAACGTGCGCGCGGGAATGACCCGCGTGTCGTTGACGATCAGCAGATCTCCGGGATGCAGCAGCTCCGGCAAGGCACTGACGAGCGTATGCGTCAGCGCACCAGTCCGGCGATCGAGCCCGAGCAGACGCGCCGCGTCACGCCGCTCCGCCGGCACCTGCGCGATCAGCTCCGCAGGCAGCGGAAACTCGAACGCAGACAGGGTCAACGGTGCCGCAGTACGCGGGGTCGTAGCCGCAACAATCTCCATGTGAGAGCCAACAAAAAAAGAGGCACCGGGCGGGTGCCTACTGATTCACATCGCCAATTCAGCCGGGTAAACCACATGCCTCCCGGGGAGTCAAGGCGGGTTACTGGCGCGAGCCGGCGCACAAAAGGAAATGGAAAACCGGGAATGGAAAACCGGGAACACAGAACCGGCAAATGGAAAGCGAGGTCAATTTGCCCGTTTTCCATTCCCGGTTCGCAGTTCTCCAGTTTCATTCTGCGACCGCTGTTTCCTCCCCGGACGGTTCACGCCGCCATCGTGATTTTGCTATCCTCGCGCCCCAGGAGGACCTATGGCGCTTCCAAGATGCCCGATCCTGCTGCTGGCGCTGGTCGCGGTCGGGTGCAATGCCACCCACTCGCGCTCGCTATCCGGCGCGCCGCCGGCATTCGTCGTGCGCAGCATCGAGCTTCCCGATGCTCCGGACGAAGGGGTGTTCATGGACTATCTGGCCTACGATCAGAAGCATGATCGGGTCTGGGTGCCCGCCGGCAACACCGGATGCGTCGACGTGGTGGATGCGCACGACGAGAGCGTCCGCCGCGTCGAGGGGTTCGGCACGGCGGAGGTGGTACGTCGTGGGATCAAGCGTCTGGTTGGCCCGAGCGCCGCGACCGTCGCCGACGATGTTGTCTACGTTGGGAATCGCGGCGACTCTAGCGTGTGTGCGGTTTCCGCGGTGCCGCTGCAGCTGGGCGCGTGCCTGAAGCTCGAATGGCCACCCGACGGATTAGCCTATGTTCGATCGAGGCAAGAGGTGTGGGCAACGCTGCCGCGTGACCATTCGATCGCCGTCATCGACGCGGCGGGCGGCCGGCTCCAATGGAAAGCCAAGATTCCCCTGGAGGGCCAGCCTGAAGGCTTTGCGGTCGACGATACGCGCGGTGTCTTTTACACCAATCTCGAGGACCAGGACCGGACATTGGCGATCGACATCAAAAGCCGGCGTGTCATGACCACCTGGCTCACGGGTTGCGGTGCGAGTGGGCCGAAGGGCTTGGCGCTGGATGCGCGACTCGATCTGCTGATGGTTGCATGCAGCGACCGGGTGATCGTGCTCGACGTCGGACATGACGGCAAGCAGCTGTCCTCGCTGGCGACCGGCGACGGCCTCGACAATCTCGACTATGTGCCTGCGCGCCACGAACTCTACGCCGCGGCCGCGCGCGGCGCGACACTGACCATCGCGCACCTTGACCCGCAGGGCACTTTGACGGCGCAAGCAGTTGTCGCAACGGTTCCCGGGGCGCGCAATGCGGTTGCCAATAGCGCCGGCAGGGCGTACTTGACCGATTCGTCCGAGGGCAAGATCCTGATTGTCGAGCCGGCGCCCTGAACGCGCTCACCCCGTTTGCTTCGCTTCCAACTCCGCCCAGCGAGCGTACAACCGATCGACCTCCGCCTGTGCGGCTTGCAGCGCGGTGTAACGCTCGTGGAGCAGCGCCGCGTCCGCCGCGATCGCTGGATCGGCGACGGCAACGCTGCAGACGTCCAATGCCTCCTCGGCGGCGAGGATCATGGACTCCATCTGCGCCCACTCGCGTTGCTCGTTGTACGAAAGTCGTTTGAGACCGGTCGGCGCCGCCTTCACCGCCGACCGGGGTGCGACGGCCGGCTTCTCCACGGTGGGCTGCCGGCGCTGCGCGTCCTCCCATTGCTGGTAGTCGGCGAAAACCCCCGCTCCACCCTTGCCGTCTAGCGCCAGGACGACGGTCGACACCCGGTCGAACAGGTAACGGTCGTGTGTCACCAGTACCACCGCACCCGGAAACTCGAGCAGGCTTTCTTCCAACACTTCGAGCGTTGGGATGTCGAGATCGTTGGTCGGCTCATCGAGCACCAGCACGTCGGCCGGGCGTAACATCAATTGTGCAATCGAGACGCGCGCTCGCTCGCCGCCGGAAAGTCGGGATACCGGCTGGTCGAGTTGCTCCGGTAGAAAGAGGAACCGCCTGGCCCACGCGGCGACGTGCAGCGGACGGTCATTGTAGACTACCTGATCGCCATGGGGAGCGAGGGCTCGGCGCAAGGTTACGGCCGGATCAATCTGCGCGCGGTGCTGATCGAGGTACACCACGCGCAGTCCGTCGGCGCGTTCGATGGCGCCGCCATCGACGCCCGCCAGCCCGGTGAGCAAGCGCAACAGCGTCGTCTTACCGCTACCGTTGGGGCCGAGGATCCCGAGACGCATGCCGGGCGACAGGGTCAGGCTGAGATCGGCGATGATCGTCCGGCCGCCGAACTGCTTGGCGATCTGCGTGGCCACGAGCAAGCGCTTGGTCTTGCGGTCCGAGGCGTTGAACTCGAGACGCACACTGCGCGTGGCCAGGCGGCTCGTGAGCATCGCGAGCTCCTCCTTCAGCTGTGCCGCGTCCTGGATGCGCGCGCCGGACTTCCGCGTGCGTGCCTTCGGGCCACGCTTCAACCACTCGACTTCGCCGCGCACCCGGTTCGCGAGGCTTTCCTGATAGCGCTCCTGGCCG
>CAZTDK010000101.1:0-12696 GCA_964611965.1 uncultured Binatia bacterium (SeqCode)
CCGCGCCGCTGGGAGCCTTGCATGAATGCGCCCCTGGCGGCTCAAGCCGCGGCAACGAAATGCACCAAGCCCACCTGCGTGGGCTCCCCACCCCACCTCAGCTCGACGAACCTGGCATGCGGGGCTGGAGGGAGTCGCCGCAGGGCGACTTGCTGCCTCTCGTTGCCGCGAATTCATTCGCCGGACCAGGTGGAATGCTCGGGTCCGTTGGTGGAATCAGGCCCCGTCCTCCCAGGAACCGTATCGGGGGATTGCCTGCCCGTATTTCCCAGAGGTCAATGACGATGCCCACCCGACACCAGATTCATCTCACGGTGAACGGCACACCGTACGAAGCGCAGGTCGAACCGCGCACCACGTTGGTCGACCTGCTGCGCGGCGAGCTCGCGCTCACCGGCACGCACGTCGGCTGCGAGCACGGCGTGTGCGGTGCCTGCACCATTTTGTGGAACGGTAAAGCGGTGCGCTCGTGCATCATGCTCGCCGTCCAGGCGGATGGCGCCGACCTGATGACGGTCGAGGGGCTGGCGCAAGATGGCCAGCTGCACCCGATCCAACAGGCCTTCATGGAAGAGCACGGCCTGCAATGCGGCTTCTGTACGCCGGGCTTCTTGATCTCGGTGTTCGAGCTGCTGGGACGCACGCCGAACCCGACGGATGATGAGATCAGAGAAACTCTCGGCGGACACATCTGTCGCTGCACCGGCTACCAGCCCATCGTGAAGGCGGTGCGGCTGGCGGCGCAGAAGCTCGCTGCTCGATGAGAAGAGGGAAGATCCTGTTAGCCTGACGGAGCGCCATGACGATGGCTGTCGACATTCCAAACTCGATTGCAGGTCTCCCGAACAGCGCTCCCCGCTTCGTCGGCAAGGCCGTTGATCGTGTGGAAGATCCACAGCTACTCACCGGACGGACGGAATTCGTCGACAACATCACGCTCGCCGGCATGCTGCATTGCGCGATCTTGCGCAGTCCGCACGCGCACGCACGGATCACGGCGATCGATGTCAGCGAGGCGGAGAAGCTTCCAGGGATCGTCGCCATCGTCACCGGCGAGGATGCGAAACGCTGGAGTCAACCCATCACCACGGTTCCGGAGAAATGGGGAACGCACTGTCTCGCCACCGACAAGGTCCGCTTCGTCGGCGAGCCGCTTGCCGCAGTTGCAGCGACCAGTCGCTACATTGCCGAAGACGCGCTCGAATTGATCAACGTCGACTACGAGCCGCTGCCGCCCGTTGTCGATGCAACCACCGCGGCGGCGCCGGGCACGCCGCTGATCTTCGAGGAGCACGGCAGCAACGTCATGCTGCAGCGCGTATTCACCTGGGGTGACGTCGACGCCGCGTTCCAGGCCGCCGACCAGGTGTTCACGGAGAAGTTCCGTTGGAACCGCCTGGGCGCCAACCCGCTGGAGACCTTCGGGGTCATCAGTCAGTGGGACACTGTCGACGGCACCCTGACCTGCCGTGGCAGCTTCCAGTCGCAGTACCACATGGGACTGGGCACCGCCGCAACGTTGATGCTGCCATCGCACAAAGTGCGCATGATCAGTCAGCCGCACGGCGGCAGCTTCGGCGGCAAAGGCGGCATGCGTGGCACGGTGATCACCGCGTTGCTGTCGCGCAAGGCCGGCGGCCGTCCGGTGAAGTGGATCGAAGACCGCATGGAGTATCTCGCCGGCGGTGCCGGGCAGTCATGGGACCGCCATTACGAAGCCGCCCTGGCATGCAAGCGGGACGGCACGGTTCTCGGGTTCAAGGTCAAGCTGCTCGACGACCTCGGCGCCACGGCGGAAGGCTTTGGCGCGGTGAGCGCGGCCAAGCCGCTCACCGCGTTCACCGGCTGCTACGCCATTCCGGTGGCACAATACGATCTGACCATCGTGGCCACAAACAAGCTGCCGGGAAGTCCCTACCGGGGCATGGGTCCGCCGCCACACAACTTCGTGCTCGAGCAGCTGATGGACATCGCCGCGCGCGGGCTGGGCTTGGACCCGGCGGCCATCCGACGCAAGAACTATATTCCGCCCGAGGCCTTCCCGTACACCATTGCGAGCGGCAACGAGTACGACAGCGGCAACTACGCCGCGGCGCTCGACGCCGTGCTGGACATGTCCAACTACGAGCAGCTGCGTACCGAGCAGGCACAGGCGCGCCAGCACGGACGGCTGCTCGGCATCGGTCTGGTCAACACCATCGAGCCCGGGGTGTTCGACTGGAATGCCTACGCGATCGTCGGCATGCCCCAAACCGGCGTGCCCGAAGGCGCCACGGTGGGTATCGATATCCTCGGCAAGATCGTCGCCAAGATCGGCTTCTCGCTCGAAGGACAGGGGCAGTACACCGTCATCACCCAGGTGCTCGCCGACTATTTCGGCGTCGAGCTCGACGACGTACGCGTCGTCTACCAGGACAGTCTGTCCGCCCCGCCGCACTTCGGCCCGGGTGGGAGTCGACTCGGCGTGGCGATCACCGGCGCCGTGTTGGGCGCCGCGCAGCGGCTCACCGAGAAGCTGGTCGCGGTCGCGGCGCGGCTGCTGCAGAGCGACCCACAGAACGTCGAGCTGCGCGACGGCATGATCGGCATCAAGGGGGTGCCGCAGGCGTCGATACCGATCGCCCAGGTGGCGGGAGCGATGCTGGCGCGCAGCGATCTGCTGCCACCGGGCATGGACCCGAATCCCGAGGCCACCTACGTGTGGACCGCCCCCGGGCGCACCCCGGCGGACGAGCAAGGGCGCGCCAAAAGCTACCTCACGGCCGCCAATGCGTGCCATGTGGTCCTCGTCGAGGTCGACGCTGAGACCGGCCAGGTGCACATTCTGAAATATTTCATCGCCGACGATTGCGGCACGCGCTTGAACCCCGCGAATGTCGAGGGCATGACGCAAGGTGGCGTCGCCCAGGGCGTCGGCGCTGCGCTGCTGGAGGAGTACGTTTACAACGAAGACGGCCAGCTGCTCACCTCAACGTACATGGACTACCTACTGCCGACGATCAACGAGGTGCCGATGACTGAGAAGGTGGCGCTGTGCACCCCGTCACCGTTCACCCCGCTGGGCGCCAAAGGCGTCGGCGAAGGCGCCATGCACACGACGCCGGCCGCGATCATGTGCGCCATCAATGATGCGTTGCTGCCGCTGGGTGTGCGCGCCTTGGAGGTGCCGGCGAGCCCGCATCGGCTGTGGAAAACACTCAAGGAAAGAACGGACCGTTGAACAATCAAAGCGAACGCAGACTGCGGACTTCTCTGATTCCGAGGAGTCTACAGTGAGCCCAAGGACGGATCACCACGAAGTTTACGCAGTTCACGAAGAAGAAAAGGGAGCGCTCCTCCTTGTTCCTGCTTCGTGAACTTCGTGCCCTTCGTGGTGCTATTCCTTTCTGGGTTTTGGTTCTGGCTTGCGACTTTCACCTTAGATGAGGAGGCATCATGGCTAACAAGGACCACTTCGTCGCACTCTCCGAGTGCCACTTCATGAACCCGGAGTCCATGCACGAGATGGCCTACTACCCGGGCTTCGAGCGCTGGTGGAAGAGCATCGACGGCGTCATGCGCGCTTGGGGAGGCGGACGCGACCTGGCGGGTGGGGCGGCGATGCCGGAACCGCGGGCGCACGATCTCATCAAGTACATGGACCAGTTCGGCGTCGACGTCTGCTTCGCGCTGCGCGAATCGATGATGGATGTCAGCGGCTACGCCACGTGCATGTCGACCAACGCGTTCATCCTCAAGGAGATCGAACCCTACCCCGACCGCATGTATCTCGAGTGCAACGTCGGTCCGATCCTGCGTCGCGGCGTCAAGAATGCCATCTGGGAGCTGGAGTACCTCGTCAAGCAACGCAACGCCAAGCTGTGCAAGGTCTACGCGCCCGAAGACGGCCCGCTCAACGACAAGCAGCTGTGGCCCTTCTACGAGAAGGCCTGCGAGCTCGACATCGCGCTCACCATCCATACGGGCGCGAGCTACGTCTGCCCGCAACCCAACAAGTACACCCTGCCGATCCTGCTCGACGACGTGTGCCTCGACTTCCCCGATCTCAAGATCATCGCCTACCACATGGGCTGGCCGTACCACGAAGAGCTGATGGGCCTGGCCGGCAAGCACCGCAACCTCTACCTCAGTCTCTCGGGCATCATCGGCTGGTTCGCGCACTCGCCGTATCGCGGCTACCACATGATCGGCGAAGCGTTGCAGTGGGTGCCCGACGACAAGATCGTCATGGGATTGGATCTCGCCTTCGACGACATGGGCAAAGCCGTCGACTACATCCGCAACCTGCAGATGCCCGATGAGCTGCAGGAGAAGTGGGGCTACCAAGCCATCAGTGACGACACCCGCGCCAAGATCCTTGGCCTCAACCTGGCGAAGCTCGCCAAGATCGAGCCGACGAAAAGGCTGAGGAAGTGAAGGGCCTGGGGGCTTGAGGGCTTGGGGCGTGAGGAGCTGATGAAGGATCAGGCGTGCATCGTCGGGATCGGTGAAACCAAGTACTCGCGCGGCACCGGCTCGGGGTTGAGTCTGCTTGGGTTGCAGCTCCAGGCCGCGGTGCGTGCGGTGGAGGACGCCGGCCTGCGGAACCAGCAGATCGATGGCCTGATGCCGTTCCCCGGTCTGGGCACGGCTGAGGAATTCGCCGCCAACCTGGGCATCGAGAACCTGCGCTATGCCGCGACCATCAACATCGGCGGTGCCGCACCGGTGGCATCGTTGCAGTCGGCGACGATGGCCGTGAGCTGCGGCGCGGCCGACTACGTGCTCATCATGGGCGGCTGGAACGCCTACTCCGGCAGTCGTACGCGCCAGGCAGTCAACGCCGACACCTCCGCCCTGCCCGGCCGCGGCATTGCGCGCGACTACTACCTGCCCTTTGGCTTGACGGCGCCGCCACAATGGTATGCGCTGATGGCGCGCCGCCACATGCACGAGTTCGGCACCCGGCAGGAACAGCTGGGCGCGATCGCCGTCGCGATGCGCAAGCACGCCCAGCTCAATCCCAACGCGGTGATGTGCGGCCGGCCGTTGACGCTTGAGGATTATTTCAAATCCCCGGTCATCGCCGACCCCTACCGGCTCTTCGATTGCTGCCTCGAAACCGACGGCGCCGCCGCCGTAGTCGTGACGACGGTTGAACGCGCCCGCGCCCTGAAACACAGCCCCGTCCACATTATGGGTGTGGCCGCCGCGCAGCCGTATCCGGCCGATGAGATCACCAACCGCAAAGACATCTTTACCACGGGCCTGAGCGTCGCCGCACCGCATGCGTTCGCCATGGCCGGTATCCGCCCGAGCGACATCGACTTCGCGGAAATCTACGACTGCTTCACCTTCGAGGTCCTGCAGCAAATCGAGGAATGCGGCCTCTGCAAACGCGGCGAAGGCGGCGCCTTCGTCGAAGGTGGCCGCATCGAGCTCGGCGGCGCGCTGCCGGTCAACACGCACGGTGGCCTGCTGTCCGAGGCGCACGTGCTCGGTCTCAATCACATCGTGGAAGCGGTCCGCCAGCTGCGCGGTGACGCGGACGCACGGCAGGTGAAGGATGCCGAGATCGGTCTCGTTACCGGGTGGGGCGATTTTGGTGATGGGAGTATTGCGATCTTGAGAAGATGAACCACGAAAACACGAAAGTACGAAAACACGAAAAAGAATGAGGGCCCGGATCCCCTTTTCGTGGTTTCGAGCTTTCGTGCTTTCGTGATCTCTTGATTCCTGGGGATGGAGCAAATGAGCGAACCCGCATACGCAAAGCCACTGCCTACGCTGGAGGGCTTCGCTAAAGAGTTTTACGCGTGGTGCAAGCAACGCGAGCTGCGCTTCCAACGTTGCGGCGACTGCGGCACCTGGCGCCACGTCCCGCGCGAGATGTGCGCGGCTTGCGGCTCATGGAAGTGGGAGTGGGCCGCATCGAGCGGTCGCGGCACGGTGTTCACGTGGACAACCATTGCGCGGGCGCTGCATCCGGCCTTTCAGACGGACACACCGTACGCCGCCGTGGTGATCGAAATGCAGGAAGGCGTTCGCCTGGTCAGCCACGTCATCGACTGCTCACCCGGCGAGCTGCAGATCGGCATGCCTGTCGAAGTCGTTTTCGAAGACGTCACCGGCGAGGTAACCTTGCCGACATTCCGCCGAGCCGAGAAGAGATCCGCAAATTGACACAGATTCACACAGATTGTGCAAAGAAATGCAAATGACCTTTCGGAAACTAGACTCATCCATCTGCGTTAATCTGCGCTAATCTGCGGATGCTCTTTCCCCTGACGAAGAGAGAGAGGAACATCGCCTTGGAACTGCCATCGACTATGTTGTACGAAAAACGCGACCACGTCGCCGTCGTCACCATCAACCGGCCCGAGGCGATGAATGCCTTCACGCCCGAGATGCTGCAGGCGATGGACGCCGCGTTTGCCGATTTCAACAAAGATCCAAATCTCTGGGTAGCGATCCTCACCGCTGCTGGTGACAAGAGTTTCTGCGCCGGGATGGATCTGAAAGCGGCGATTCCACTGGTCAACGAAGGTGACGAGATGGGCTACGCCGACCACACCAAGCGGCCGTTCTCCGACGTCTTCAAACCGATCATTGCGGCGGTCAACGGCTACTGCATCGCCGGCGGCCTCGAGTTCCTGCAAGGAACCGATCTGCGCATCGCCGCGGAAAACGCGACCTTCGGGCTGGGCGAAGTGCGCTGGGGGATCATTCCCACAGGTGGCTCGCACATCCGTTTGCCGCGGCAGATTCCGTGGGCGGTCGCCATGGAGCTGTTGCTCATGGGCCGGCCGATTACCGCGAAGCGCGCTTACGACATCGGCCTGGTCAACGAAGTGGTCCCTGCCGATCAACTGATGCCAACGGCGCTCAAGTGGGCCGACACGATTTGCAAAAACGGGCCGCTGGCGGTGCGCACCGCGAAGGAAATTGCGGTACGCGCGCTAGCGCTCGAGTCAGGCTTCGTCTTGGAGAAAGCGATCGGGGCGCGCGTCTTCGCGTCGGAAGACGCCAAGGAAGGGCCACGCGCCTTCGCTGAGAAACGGCCGCCCCGCTTTACCGGGCGGTAGGCCTGCGGTCGGCGTCTTTTCTATGGTCCGCTCCCCGTTGGGTCGCTGTGGGCTTCCAAGTCCGTCAGCTGCCAGGACCTGCGGTCGGCGTCTTTCCTATGGACCGCTCCCGATGGTCGCTAAACACTGCCAAGTCCGACAGGCTGCTAGTAACGGAGGATGTCCATGACCATGGCCGAAACGACTGAGATCCCTTTCTACTTGCGCGGCAACTTCGCCCCGATCATGAACGAGGCGACCGCGTTTGACCTGCCCTACGATGGGGCCATTCCGCCCGAGCTGCGCGGCTTGTACCTTCGCAATGGACCGAACCCGAAGGCCGGCGATCCCGGTCACTGGTTCGCCGGTGATGGCATGCTGCACGGCGTCCGCCTTGAGGGTGGCAGGGCTGTCTGGTTCCGCAACCGTTGGGTGCGCACGCGCGCACTCGTCGAAGGCGCCGAGCTGGTGGACGCCAACGGCAACGTGGATCATTCCGTCGCCGTGGCCAATACCAACATCGTCGGCCACGCCGGTCGCCTCTTCGCGCTGGTGGAAAGCTCGTGGCCCACGAAGATGACGCGCGAGTTGGATACCATCGGCCCCTGCGACTTCGGCGGCCGCCTCACCACCAGCATGACCGCGCACCCGAAGCTCGATCCGGTCAGCGGCGAGCTCCACTTTTTCGGTTACCGTTTCCTGCCGCCGTTCCTCACCTATCACCGCCTCGATGCCGCCGGCACGCTGGTCCAGAGCGAGGTCATTGATGTGCCCGGCCCGACAATGATCCACGACTTCGCGATCACCGAGCGGCACGTCATCTTCATGGATCTGCCCATCGTCTTCAATCTCGAGCGAGCGATGAGTCGCCAGGGCTTTCCCTACGAATGGAGCGACGACTACGGCGCGCGCCTCGGCGTCATGCCCCACGGCGGCGGCAGCCGCGATGTGCGCTGGTTCGAGATCGCCCCGTGCTATGTCTTCCATCCGCTCAACGCCTTCGAGGACGGCCATCGCATCGTTGTCGACGTGGCGCGCTACGACGACCTGTGGCGGGGTGGTCCGGACACCTTCGCACCGGCGTTTCTCCACCGCTGGAGCATCGACCTCGCCGCGGGCGCGGTGGGCGAGCAGCGGCTCGACGACCGTCCGATCGAGTTTCCGCGCGTCGACGATCGCCGCGTCGGGCGCCGGCACCGTTACGGCTACGCCGTCATCAACGTGGCCAACGTCGGTGAACAATCGATGCAGCTGGTCAAGTACGACTTAACGACGGGCGCCGGCACGGCCCACGACTTTGGCTCCGGATGCATGCCCGGCGAAGGCGTCTTTGTGCCGGCCGGCGATCGAGCGGGTGAAGACGAGGGCTATGTGTTGCTGTACGTGTACGATACCGCCCGCGATGCCAGCGACCTCGTCATCCTCGACGCCGCACATTTCGCCGCCCCACCCGTCGCCACCGTCCATCTTCCGCAACGCGTCCCCTTCGGCTTCCACGGCAACTGGATCGCTGATTGAATACACGCTCGGCTGGCGTACGCACAGGGCAGTCACCTGGCATTAGCGATCCCCACCGCGCTGCGGTAGAAGTGAATTCATGGGACATGTCTTTGCTGAAGTTGACCTGAGCAACCCCAGGCAGCCGCAGCTCAAACCGGTGCACGTTCGCGCCCTGGCAGATACCGGTGCTCTGATGCTGTGCATTCCTGAACACATCGCACTCCAGCTCGCGCTTGAAACTGAGTCCGAACGCGAGGTGACTGTGGCAGATGGCCGCAAGCGGAAGGTGCCGTACGTGGGGCCGATTCGCGTCACCTTCGATGGCAGAATGTGCTTTGTCGGTGCCCTCGTGCTCGGCGAGGAAGTGCTCTTGGGCAGCGTGCCGATGGAGGACATGGATCTCGTCGTTGCGCCTGGGCGTCGGTCGATCGTTGTCAACCCAGAGAGTCCGAACATCCCGCATGCACGGGTGAAAGCTCTCACGGCGTCCCGTTAGATTGCTAGAGACGCAGAACGAGGATTGGCCATGAAATTCGCCTTGGGCATGCCCGCCCTGATTCTTTATCCACCGGTCATGAGCCCGTGGGAGCCGGATGCAACGCCAGCGGACATCCTGCGGGTCGCGCAGACCGCCGACGCGCTCTTGTTCGATTGGCTGACCATCCCCGAGCACATCGTCATGCCGAACGAGATGACCGAGGTGATGGGCCGCCGCTTCCCGGAGGGGCTCTCGGCGGCGGCGTTCCTCGCGGGCGCCACCAGCCGCATCCACGTGCTCACCTATGTGCTCGTCCTCGCGTACCGCAACCCGGTGTTGCTCGCCAAGCAGATCAGCACCGTCGATTTCATGTCCGGTGGCCGCTTCACTCTCGGCACCGGCGCCGGCCATCTGGAGAAAGAGTTCACCGCCCTCGGCCTTTCCTTCACGGATCGTGGCGCGCGCACCGACGAGTATTTGCAGGCCATGAAGGAGCTGTGGACCAGCCCGTCGCCGTCGTTCAAGGGCCGTTTTGTACAGTTCGACGAAATCGCCTTCGAGCCCAAGCCGCTGCAGAAGCCGCATCCGCCGATCTTCATCGGCGGGAACTCGCGCCCGGCGATGCGGCGCGCCGCGACCTTCGGAGACGGCTGGGCGCCGTGGCTCGTCACGCGCGAGCAACTCCCCGCGTGCCTGGCGTACATCCACGACCAACCAGGCCTGCGTGATCACCCGCGCCCCTTCGAGGTGGTCATGCCGCTGGCGACGTTTGAGGTCGAGGACTACTCGCACCGCCAGCTCGGCGAGACGCGCCAGCCGCACCAACGCGACGCGATCATCGAAGAAGTCGGACGCCTTGCAGAAGCCGGCACCACCATGGTCGTCGTCAACCCGCCGCGCACGCAGAGCGTGCAGGAATTCATCGACTGGGTCACCTGGTTCGCCCACGAGGTCAAGCCGGCGTGTTAGGGAAAGAGACCGAGCCGCAGATGAACACAGCTTCACACAGATCCCGATGTTCGCCGGGTGTGCCACAAGCTCGACAGACCATGAGACCCTTGTGCGTCATTCTCCAGGAGCCTGATATCCAGCATCTGCGTAAATCTGCGTTTATCTGCGGTTTCGACCTTTCTTCTGATTGAAATTCAGTATGTCCCGACCGCTGCCGCTGGGCATCACGGCGTTCGTCACCGACCAGAGCATCGATCCGGTCCAGCTCGCCCGCGAGGTGGAAGCGCGCGGCTTCTCGTCGCTCTACCTACCGGAGCACACGCACATCCCGACGAGCCGGCGGACTCCGCCGCCCACCGGCGACGCAACATTACCGGACGAGTACAAACGTTCCCTCGACCCGTTCGTGGCTCTGGGTGCGGCTGCCGCCGCGACATCGCGCATTCTGCTCGGCACGGGGGTTTGCCTGGTCGCACAGCGCGACCCCATCGTCACCGCGAAGGCCGTGGCAACCCTGGATCGCATCGCCAACGGACGGTTCGTCTTCGGCATTGGCTTCGGCTGGAACCGCGAGGAGATGGCCAGCCACGGCGTCGACTTCGGCAGCCGCCGCGCCCGCGCCCGCGAGCATGTCCTGGCCATGCAACGCTTGTGGCGCAGCGAGCATGCGAACTTCGACGGCGAGTTCGTACGTTTCGAGGACAGCTGGTCGTGGCCTAAGCCGCTGCAGCAGCCGCGGCCGCCGATTCTCATCGGCGGCGCCCCCGGTCCCAAGCTGTTCGCGCATATCGCTGAATATGCGGACGGCTGGATTCCCATCGGCGGCGCCGGCGTCCGTGCCGCGCTACCCGAGCTGCGACGCGCCATGGAACGCACCGGCCGTGATCCCGCGACGCTGCGCGTAGTAACCTTCGGCAGCATTCCGGACTCCGGCAAGCTGGAGTACTACGCCGCGCTCGGCGTCACCGAAGTGGTCCTCCGCATTCCCTGCGCGACAGCTGATGTCGTCCTGCCCCTGCTCGATGCGTACAGCAAGTGGTAGAGGGTTGCACAGCCCATGAAGGGACTCACATCCCGCCGCGGACGGCGCGCACGAAATTCGTGGCGTGCTTCACATTGAAGACCACCGCGCCGTTGGCGAAATGGACAGCCCAGGCGCCGTCCGTGACGCCGGGCAACGCATACGTAGTCGACGTCCAGTAGTTGTTCGACTGCGTGCAACTGCAGGCAGCGTTCGCCAGGTTGTCGCACTTGCCGCAGCTGGCGCCGTTGAAGGCCGTGGTTACCGCCGGGTTGACCACGCCATAGTTGACGATGCTCTGCAGCTCCTTCGGATTCGGCAGTCGCCAGTCGTTGTGCCCGGCGAATTTGCTGGCATTGAGCTGCGCCACCCACTTCAAGATCGTCAAGCCACTGGGTATCGCCGTCTGGCAATCAGCCGCCGTACACGAACCGTTGGTACCACAATCCGCGTCCGTACCGCAGGACGCCCCACTGGTCGCGCAACGGCCCACCCACGGATAGCAATTGTCGGCGTCATGCAGGTTTGCCGGATCACGCGCGTTGTCGAGCTTGACCTTCTTCTCCCACATCAAGCCGGTGGTGCGGTCAGTGATGGTACCGTCACCGTTGTCGACATAGCTCAACGGCGTTCCGGCGCGCGTGCCGCCATCGTCGCCGGCCACCACTACAGCGGTCTGCCCACTAGCCGGTAAGCTATGCCCACAGGCCGCCTCGTCAGGCGACTTGCCGGTCGCAGGCCGGGTTGTTGGGTTCTTGACTGGCGGCGTGACCACTCCCGGTGTCGAGGCCGCACGCGTAGCCCCAGCCCAAACACCGACGATGGCGATGGTTCGCAACATCAGCACGAGTTTTCGGTTGTTCATTCCTTGGCTCCTTCTCGGGCGGCCTTCCCGGGCTGATTCGCACCTGTCGGGAAAATGATTGCATCGCTCACAACCTCCAAGCCCTCACGCCCCATCAGTAGATGATCTGCTGCTCCACCAGCTGCTGGTAGCGCTCTTCAGTCACGCCCAGCAGCTGCTTCAGAACGAAGTCGTTGTCCCGTCCCATCCGTGGTCCGGGTTGTACGTCCGCCTCGGTACGACTGGTCTTCACATACGCGCCATATATCGTCTCGCGGAATCCGAGCGGGTGTTGTGCCTCGATGAATGTGCCGCGCGCGCGGTAGTGTGGATCGCGCAGCAGATCTGCGACATTGAGCACTGGCGCCGCGGCGACACCGTGACGTTGCAAGCGTTCCGCCAGCGCGTAGTCGTCCGAGGCGCGCGTCCACGCCGCCAGTTGTTCGTGCAGCGTGTCGATGTTCTTCAAACGCGCCACGAGCGTCGTGTATTCCGCAGCCGCCGCCCACGCGGGATTGCCCATCGCCGCGAGCAGCCCGGTCCACTCCTGCTCCGTCGCCACGGCAATGCTGATCCAGCGATCGTCACCGGCACATGGAAAGACGCCGTGTGGAGCCGCGGCATCGACGGGATGCCGGTTGCCTTTCGGGCCGGCGACGCGGCCATTCATCGCATAGTCCATGAAGGCGGGACCAACCATCTGCATCACCGCTTCTTGCTGTGAGTAATCGATATGCTGCCCGCTGCCGGTGCGATCGCGGTATGTCAACGCCGCTAGCACCGCAAACGCACCCATGACACCGTTGTATGGATCGGCGAAAGCATTCTCGAAGGGAACCGGCGGGCCACCAACATAACC
>CAZTDK010000102.1:0-12676 GCA_964611965.1 uncultured Binatia bacterium (SeqCode)
CATCCGGTTTCGCGTGCGCCGGGCGCAGCTGGTCGCCGTTCTCGCGGTCCCGATGATCCTTATAGCGATCGGCGCGATCGCCGCGCAGACTCTGCCAAGGTCACTGGACCAGTTGCGTGCCGAGTACGGGACGCTGATAGCGAAGCTTCCGACCGGAGATGAGTTTCAAACCTGGAGCGACCCCGATTCGCAGGCCACCCTCCGGCAGGTGCGGAAGATCTTGGAGGACTGGACCGTTAGTTACTTGAACCTACGACCGGACGCGAGCGCCGAGACCTTGGCACAGGATATCGTGTCCCTGAACCCCGATCCTCTCCCGGCGCTGCCTTTGGGATTTGAGCACTATACGCTGCGTGCAAACGCCCTCCAACTGGTCGCCGGTCAGGGAGCGGTCTATGCGGTCGCTGTCAATTTCGGCCGGCGCGGGAGTGTCTTCGTCGTCGAACGCCGCGGGGGATTCTTTCATCGGGTGTGGGACATCAGAGAGCAGGCCGCAAAGGAGGCTAGCCACTGTGGCCCCCTCGCCTATTGGACGGTTGAAGCCTTCGCCTACTCCGGCGGGTGCCTCACCGGGGTTGTATACCTGCTGCCGAAGAGCGCCGCGGGTCGGCCAAGATTTGCCGTCGACGCCACGCCCAATCCCGAAGCCGGCAACGAGCAGACGAAGCAGGTCAGCATCTGGGAATGGGACGGACACCGGCCGCGCGCCCTTCTGATTCGAGACTATGAAGTCTCCTTCCAAGGGGAAGGCGAGGCGCCACCGATCTCGGTCGAGGGTCCGTGGATCGAGATGCAGACCAAGGGGGTGTCGCAAGTCCTCTCCATGACTGCAGATGATGCCAGACCTGTTGTCAGACGCCGGATACTGGTTGGTCCAACCACAGTTCGAGAGCTAGCGCCCGAATTCGACGAGCCTGAGTGCAAGGTCGTCGATGATGTTCTGTGGTGTATGCTCCATGGCCATTGCCCGTCCTCACTCACCTCCAAGACCGTGGTGCGCACTCTCCGAAGGAACCTAGAGCCGGAACTGCTGCGCGTACTGCAACGTAATCCGGCCGCATGCGACACTGAAAAGGAAGGCTGGCGCTGCGGAGCAATGGTAGCTTCTTGGAACGTCTACGCATCGCGCCAATCGGCGAAGGTGACCGAAGTCGCCGTGACGCTTGATCTCGGCGCATTCAAAGAGGAGGCATCGTCGTGGCGCGTCACGATCGAGCAACGCGGGCGCAGGCCGTTTGTCAGCCGCGTTGAAATTCCGCGACCGACGTTCAGCCGAACAAACGAAGCGCGATAGCGGCGTTCCGCTGGGAGACGGGCCGATCCGCGTCGATCGTGTCGCACACTTACGAGCGTCGGGTGCGCCCTTTTCGAATCAGCGGCTCGTCCGTGTTACGGGCCCGACATCCGTTGTTCCCTCTGTGACCCAAACCGCCGCCCGTCCGTTGACCAGAAGATCTGGATCTCGCGGACAACCCGTTCGGCAGTAGCCGCATGCTCGCCGTGGACATAACTAGAAGTTCCGGCAGTTTGTGGGGGTCTGTCAGACGTAC
This sequence comes from uncultured Binatia bacterium (SeqCode), assembly GCA_964611965.1. GTDB lineage: Bacteria > Desulfobacterota > Binatia > HRBIN30 > HRBIN30 > CAZTDK01. The sequence continues at coordinate 1,551 of CAZTDK010000102.1, forward strand.
ACTTTCCCCGAAGAAATCGCTACGCGGCTCGAGGAACATGGCGCGGAACCGGCAGACAAGTTCCAGCCCTTTTAATAGGTCTGTCGTGTCCTGATCGCCGTACTCGGCGCGCGGCAGCATTTCGATAAAGTAAGAGTTGTACTCACGAACGTCATCGTAGAATTTTGTCACTGTCGTCAGAATGACTCTATATCTGGTTTTTCCGTCGCTTGCTAGTATGACCTGGCTATTGTCGACGTCTACGCGATCGGGAAAGGACGAAAACACAACACTGCCCTGAGCCTCCCCGAAGGGGAAGCGGACCATGGAACCGACGCTGGCCGCAGGCCCTAGCGGCGCCGCGTCGGAGGTGTGCGGCTCCCCGCTTTCGCCGACGAGACGCCGCTGCGCCGGCGTATCAGCAGCCGTTCGAGGTTGTCCAAGCGGCTGCTCCAGAAAGCCCGCTGCGTCTCGATCCAGGCCGCAACCGCGTCGAGCGGTGCCGGGTCGATGGCGATGCGATGCACGCGACCGATGACCTGACGGCGCACCAGGCCGGCACGCTCCAGTAGCTTGATGTGCTTCGAGATGGCGTTGAGCGACACATCGAACGGCGCCGCCAGGTCGGTGACGCGCGCCGCGCCGGACGCGAGCTGCCGCAGGATCGCTCGCCGGGTCGGATCGGCGAGCGCCAGGAGTGTCTGATCGAGTCGGGTGTCGTCGAGAGCACGCATGCCGAATATTATTCAACCAAAGGGTTGACTTTGTCAAATGGACTCCGTAAGCAGGAAGAGCGTGAAGGGGATCGAATGACTGGGAATGCGCGCGTGGTGGTCGAACGGATTGTTCCAGCCACCCCCGCGGAGGTCTTTGCCGCGTGGCTCGATCGCGAAACGCTGCGTGCGTTCATCGGGCCAGGGGACGCCAGTACGGCGGACGTCGACATCGACGCGCGCGTCGGCGGACAATTCAGCATCACCATGTGGGTGGACGGCCGCGGGGTGCTGCACGAAGGCGAATACCGTGTCATCGATCCGCCGCGCCGCCTGGCGTTCACCTGGCGATCGCCGGCCACCGAGCACCGCCCGACGCTCGTCACCATTGAGCTCGCGCCGCACGAGGACGGCACACGCCTGGTGCTGGTCCACGAGCAACTTCCCACCAAGGACGCGGCGGAGCGGCACGAAAAGGGATGGACCGTCAGAATCGACAAGCTCGCCCGTCACCTTGAGCGACGCGCTCGGCGTGACGAGGCGCAAGGGAGGTAACGGTATGCCAAACGAACGTCCGCGGCGCATCGAGGACCACAAGGTCGTTTCTCCCAACGAGTGGCTCGTCGCACGCATTGGCTTGCTCGCCAAGGAAAAAGAATTCACGCGCGTGCGTGACGAACTGAGCCGGCAGCGGCGCTCGCTGCCGTGGGTCAAGGTCGACACGCGCTACGTTTTCGACGCGCCCGGCGGCACGCAAACCCTCGCCGACCTCTTCGCGGGCTGCAGCCAGCTGGTCGTCTATCACTTCATGTTCAGCCCCGAGTGGGACGCCGGCTGCAAGCACTGCTCCTTCTGGGCCGACACCTTCAACGGTATCGACGTCCACCTGCGCCACCGCGACGTCAGCTTTGTTGCCATCTCGCGTGCGCCGCTCGCCAAGATCGAGGCGTTCAAACAGCGCATGGGATGGAGCTTCGCATGGGTCTCTTCCTTCCAGAACGACTTCAACTACGACTATCAGGCGTCGTTCCGTCCCGAAGACATCGCCAGTGGAGCGGTGCCCTACAACTACACCACGGCGAAGATGGACATGACGGACCGCGAGGGCGTGAGGGTGTTTTACAAGGACGACGGCGGCGTCATCTTTCACACCTATTCGACGTACGCGCGCGGCATCGACATGCTGAACACCTCGTACCACTACCTCGACTTGGTGCCCAAGGGACGTGACGAAGAGCACTTGGCATTCACGCAAGCCTGGGTCCGGCACCACGACCGGTACGAAGACTGAGCGCGGGCCGCCACAGAGAGGAGTCAGCCAATGGCAATCAAGTCGATGGAAGCCATCACTGACTACAAGATTGTCTCAATCGACCGGCGTGACCGGGCGTTTCTCTGCACGTGCGCGCTGCTCTTCATCGCCAGCACGTGGGGCACGATCGCCTGGTGCGGATCGATGGCGGACGGCATGCCAATGCCCGGCGGGTGGACGATGTCCATGGCGTGGATGCGGATGGCCGACCAGACGTGGGTCGGCGCGGCCGCGACCTTCATGGGAATGTGGGTCCTGATGATGGTGGCCATGATGCTGCCATCGCTCGCGCCCATGCTGGCGCGCTACCGCCGGGCCGTCGGCGGGCGCGATGCAGCGCACCTGCGCAGCATGACGGCGCTCGCCGGTGCCGGCTATTTTCTCGTATGGACAGTCGTCGGCGCGGCGGCGTATCCGCTCGGCATCGGCGTGGCGGCGGCGGAGATGCAGTGGCCGGCGCTCGCGCGCGCCGTGCCCCTCGCCGCCGGTGTCGTTCTGCTGCTTGCCGGATACGTTCAGCTGACCGCGTGGAAGGCGCGCCACCTCGAATGCTGCCGCGGCGCGCTCACCAGCGGGGGGGCGCGGTCCGCAGACGCCCGCGGCGCCTGGAAGCACGGCCTGCGCCTGGGAATGCACTGCGCGTGGTGCTGCTGCGGGTTTATGGTGGCCCTGCTCGTCAGCGGGGTCATGGACCTCAACGTCATGGCCCTGGTGGCGACCGCAATAACCGTCGAGCGGCTGGTCCCCGCGGCGCAGCGCGCCGCGCGCGCCAGCGGCGTTGGATTGATTGCGCTGGGCAGTTTGGTGATTGCCCGAGCCATCGGCATTGCTTGAGCAAGCGCGCGTCGTGGCGGCGTTCTCTTCTTTCAGCAGCTGATCGTCAACCGTCCGGGTACGCGCCCCCTCGTAGCTAGCTGCTAGCAGCCTGTCGGACTTGGCAGGGCCTAGCGACCAATCCTGTCCTGAGGCTCCCCGAAGGGGGAAGCGGACCGTAGAAGAGACACCGGCCGCAGGCCTTCCGCCGGCTCACGCGCTGTGTCAGTCTCTTCAGATACCTCGACCATGACGTTCGCTTTCGACAACACCTACGCGCGCCTGCCCGAGCGTTTCTATGCTCGGATCGCGCCAACCAAAGTGCGCGAGCCCCGGCTGGTGAAGGTGAACCACCCACTGGCGGAGCTGCTCGGACTCGATCCGGCTCTGCTGGATTCCGCCGCCGGCGCGCAGATCCTTGCCGGGAATGTGGTTCCCGAAACGGCAGCAGCGATTGCGCTTGCCTACGCCGGGCACCAGTTCGGCGGATTCGTGCCGCAGCTCGGGGATGGGCGAGCGATCCTCCTCGGCGAAGTGGTCGGGGGAGACAGCCGGCGACGCGATATCCAGCTCAAGGGCGCGGGACGCACACCGTACTCGCGCGGGGGCGATGGACGCGCGGCGCTCGGCCCGGTGCTGCGCGAGTACATCGTAAGCGAAGCCATGGCCGCGATGGAGGTGCCGACGACGCGAGCGCTCGCCGCGGCCACCACCGGGGAGTCAGTCGTCCGCGAGACAATCCTGCCCGGCGCGGTGCTCACGCGTGTAGCCGCGAGCCACATCCGCGTCGGCACCTTCCAATTCTTTGCCGCCCGCAATGATCGTGAAGCGCTGGCGATCCTGACCGCGTACGCTCTCGCCCGGCACTATGCGCGCGAGACGGACAGCCCTGCGAACAGTGACAATGCTGCGTTGCAGCTCCTCGAACGCGTCCTGGAAGCGCAGGCGTCCTTGGTCGCGCGCTGGCTCGGCGTCGGCTTCGTCCACGGCGTCATGAACACCGACAACACCTCGATCTCCGGTGAGACCATCGACTATGGGCCGTGCGCCTTTCTCGACGAGTACGATCCCGCGAAGAAATTCAGTTCTATCGATCACGGTGGTCGCTACGCATTTGCCAATCAGCCGCACATCGCGCAGTGGAACCTTGCCCGCTTTGCCGAAACGCTTCTGCCGCTCATTTCCGAAGATGACGGCAAAGCCATCCGCCTGGCCACCGAACGTCTGGAACGTTTCCCGGCCATCTTCGACGCAGCCTACATCGGTGTGATGCGCGCCAAGCTCGGCCTCCTGCGCCACGACGAGAAAGATAAGGACGATCGGGCGTTGATCGCCGATCTGTTGCAGCGGCTCGCGTCGAGTGCTGTGGACTACACCGTTTTTTTCCGCGAGCTGTGCGTTGCGGCTGACGATCCTTCGGCGGACGCACACGTTGCATCGCTCTTCGCAGAGCCGTTGAGCTTTCATACATGGACCGAATCATGGCGGCGCAGACTGCTCAACGACGCAATCACGCCGGCGGCGCGGGCGCGCGCGATGCGGCGCGTCAACCCCGCATTCATTCCCCGCAACCACCGCGTGGAGCAGGCCATCGCGGCTGCCATGGGCGGTGATTTCGAGCCATTCGAAACACTGGTGCGGGTGCTCAAGCGCCCCTACGACGATCAGCCCGAGCTCGCATATCTGGCCAACCCTCCGTTGCCCGAGGAACGGGTGCGTGCGACCTTCTGCGGCACGTGAACGCGGTGGGTGATTTTTTACGACGAGTGACCGGACGGAAATTGCGAGCACACCGGCCCTGTGCGTCCCGCTCAAACTCCTTTACTTTCCGCGAGCAACCATTCTAGAGTCTCTGGCAAACATCCAACAATGAGGTGGGGGCACATGGGGATCATCGGGCGGTTGGCAGTCGTGTGTCTGCTTTTTGCGCTGGGCGGGTGCGGTGGCTCGGACGGCGGGACCGGGAGCGCCTCCTTGCCGGCGACCGGTTTCACGCCCACACCGGTTCACACCTCGACCCTGAGTCCAACGACCAGCCCGACGCCAACCCTCGGTGTGCCGGCGGACGGGCCGTGGACCGCGGGCGCCGTGTTGCCCGCCGAGCCCCAATTTCAAGGCGATCCCGTGCGCGGGCGCGACATCCTGCTCAACGGCGCATACATGAGCTGCGGCCTGCCCTACAAGCTGTGGGCGAATCCGCTGCTGCGTGGCTACCTTGATGGCGGCTTCGGTTTGCCGGCGCACGCGCCGACGATTCCCGGCCGCACCGGACACAATGCCGATATGCCGTACTACCTGATGGCGTTTACCACCCGCGAGGGTGTGGAGGTCTTCAACGCCAACTGCCTCACCTGCCATGGCGGCACCTTCGACGGCCAGCTGATCATCGGGTTGGGGAATGGCGCCGTCGACTTCACCGACGGCGTCGGCGGCGGCGCCCCGAGCACAGGGATCCCCGACAACGTGCTCGATCTGGTTGGCCTCGATGCGGGTGAAAAGCGCGAATTCAACAAGCTGCTCGGCCGCTTCCGCGTCGCCGGCCCCGCCACCGCCATGCGGACGGTCGGCCTGAATCCGGCGGAACAGCTGGCCCTCGCCCTCATGCAGCACCACGACCGCGACACGCTGGCCTGGAGCGACGCCGAGCTGTTCCCGTGGCCGGTGATCAAAGACGCCGCCGGCAATGTGATCCAGGATGCGCGGGTCACCTCCGATCCGCCGCCGTGGTGGCGGGTCCACAAGAAGAACGCCCTGTTCTACAACGGCATGGCGCGCGGCGACCACCGCGGCACGATGGAGTATGCCACCTCGGTGTGCGTCGACGATATCGACCAGGCCTACCAGGTCGACGAATGGTTCAAGGACATTCAGGCCTTCATCAATACGATCCACGCGCCCCACTACACGCGCGCCATTGATCGGACACTCGCCGCGCAGGGCCACGCGCTCTTCATGCAAAACTGTGCCGGTTGTCACGGGACCTACGCCGACGATCCGGACGACGACGCGCACGACACCTATCCGAACCTGCTGATTCCCATCGACCTCATCGGCACCGATCCGGCCGTCGCCGCGGCGGGCGTGTTCTATGCCCCGCAGCTGGTGGACTGGTACAACAGCACCTTCTACGGCCAGGTGACGCCTCTGCGCCCCGCCGATCCCTTCCCGGGCTACATGCCGCCGCCGCTCGACGGCATCTGGGCCACTGCGCCGTACCTGCACAACGGCTCGGTGCCGACCGTCGACCTGGTGCTCAACAGCCACGCGCGCCCGGCGGTGTGGAAGCGCGTCGACTACGACACTACGCATTTCGACGAAGACGCGATGGGCTGGCCGTGGGTCGCTGTGCCGTACGCGCAAGCCGACGCGCCGCCGAACGAGCAGCGGTTCATCTACGACACCAGCTACGTCAGCCAGTCGAACAGCGGCCACACCTTCGGCGATCACCTCAGCGACGCGGAGCGACGCGCGGTGATCGAGTATCTGAAGACGCTCTGATCACTCGCGATTTGCGTCGGGTGTCGAGTACCGGCACGCAGGCTCTCTTTCGCGGCACGTATCATAAGGTAAGCTATCGCGGTTCCAAGTCGGCCGCGTCGCGTGCTACCAGGAGGAACCCGCATGAGATTCCGGCTGACCCTATTGTGCCTCTGCCTGGCGGCGGCCACCGCGTGCTCGGAGCATGACGTCTCCGAGCCAAACGGCTCCGCATCCAACGTCACCGTCGTCACCGATCTCAGCCAGAGTTTCAACTGCAACGTGCGTGACTGCATGGCGCCGTACCGCAGCTTCGTCAGCGACCATCCGCAGTTCGCGCACCCGCGCCCCGAGGCCGACGTTCTGGACGAGCTCACGGTGATCGAGCAAGAGCCGCTGCCGCCGGTTATGACGTTCACGCCTCCGGCGCTACGCACCAAGATCATCGACGCACTGAACATCGGGTTCATGCTGGACGGCCTCGACGCGCGCCGGTTGCAGGTCACGATCTTTGCCGAAGCGGAACAAGACGGGCTCCTCTCCCGCCGCCTCATCTTCGCCGATCCATTGGTGGGAGAGTTCGAAGCGCTCGAGCTCGAGCCACTCGGGAGCGGGCCGGTCCCGGCGATCATCGGGCTGCACGGGCACGCCGATACGCCAGCGATCTTCGCCAACAAGTTCCTGGGGGCCGAGCTGGCCAGCGACGGCTACCTGGTACTCATGCCGCAGTTTCGCGCCATGAACTGTATCGGTCCGGAGGACGAGATCAGCCGCGCGTTGATCAGCGGCGGCTTCAATCTCATGTCGATGCGCGTCTACGAGTCGTTGCTGCTGCTCAAGTATCTCCGCTCTTTGGACCGCGTCGATACGGCACACATCGGCATCCTCAGTCACTCCGGCGGCAGCTCCACCGCCAATCTGGTCGTCCGTCTCACCGACGGGATCGCCGCGCAAGTAACCGACTATTTCGTCGACTGGCGTGATCGCTGCATTCCACCGCCAGCCAATCTTCCGGTGCACTGTGAAACCGTGCCCGGCCTCTTTCCGTTGAGCACCACCTTGTGCGGCGCTTCGTCCCTCACCGCATGCGACGATCGGTCCGCTCCGCTCCCACGCCTGAGCATCCCGTACGGAGACAACGGCTTCGCCGTCGACGCCGCCGCGATCCACGCGTTCTTCGCCGCGCATTTGCGTATCGGAAATTGACCCAGGCTGCCGCCAGCGTCTTTGCTGTGGCTCAACGCGTTGCCAGCTCGGCCACTGTTGCCCCAGCACCACCTTCGCGTGCCGCGGCGGCGCGGAAGCCGGTACAGTACGACGAGGTCGACAGATACTCGGTCACGGCGCGCTTCAACGTGCCGCTGCCGATACCGTGGATGATGCGCACCGAGGGGTAGCCGGCGCGCACCGCATGGTCCAGGAACCCTTCGAGTTGTGCGACCGCTTCCTTCATCCGCAAACCGAGCAGGCTGATCTCGTGCGGTGTGTCGTCGGAAACGGCCGCCACCCGCACCTCCACGGGCGCCACCGACTGCGGGCCGATGCTGTGCAACCCGGCCGCGGGCACTTCAAAGCGCAGACTGCCGCGTTGGATCCACGCGCGCTCGCCTTCGACCGAGAGCAGTTGACCGCGGATACCGGTGTCGGGGACCTCGACGTGATCGCCGATCTGCGGCGGCCGCGCCGCGGCGACCGGCTCGGCCACGGCGGCTGCGTGCTGGGCGATCGCCGCTTCTTGCTGTTGTACGAAATGCGCGAGGGCACGACGATCGGCGCTACCACGCTCGATGTCGGCGAGCAGCTCGCGCCCCTGGTCGCGCAGCGTGCGCACGAAGTCACGCGCCGCCTGCAGCTCATCGGTCCAGCGGCGGCGCCGCTTCTCGCGCAACTCTTCCAGCAGCTGCTGCGCTTCGTCGCGCGTCACAACCGCGGCACGCGCCTGCGTGTCGGCGTCATCGAGGCGCGCCTCGTACTGGCGCCGGCTGTCTTCGAGCCGTTGCATGGCCGTGGCCAGGGACTTGGTCTGCTCGGACCGGGCATCCTGCGCTTCGGCGAGCACGGCGGCAGGCAAGCCCAGGCGGCGCGCGATCGGCAGCGCCAGACTCTCGCCGATCGAGTGATAGATGAGACGGTAGCGCGGCAGCAGTTGCTCAACGTCGAAATCGACGGCCGCCGTGGCGCACCGCTCGTCGCTCAGCGCAAACAGCTTGATCGCGGGATAGTGCGTGCTCACGACAATGCGCGCCCCGGCCGCTTCAAGAACACGAATCATACCGATCCCCAGAGCGGCGCCCTCGTCCGGATCCGTTCCCACCCCCGGCTCGTCCAGCAGCACCAACGCCGGGCTCGCCGCTTGCTCGATGATCTCGGTGAGGTTGGCGACGTGCGCCGAGAAGGTCGACAGGTTGCGTTCGATGCTCTGCTCATCGCCAACGTCGGTGTAGACGGCGCGGAAACACGGCAGGCGACTACCCTCCGCCGCCGGGATCAGCATCCCGCTCTGGGCCATCAGCGCCAGCAAACCGGCGGTCTTCAAACCGACCGTCTTGCCGCCGGTATTCGGCCCGGTGATTACCAGCACACGCTTGCCGCGTGGCATGAGGACCTCGACAGGCGTGACCGGGCGGCCGCCGAAGAGCAGCAGCGGATGCCGCGCCTGGTGCAAAGCGATTTCCTCGTCATCGAGCACCGGCTGGGTGCAGCCGTAACGCTGCGCGAACGTGGCGCGCGCGAACAAGGCGTCGATCTCGATCAGGGCCGCGAAGCTGGCGGACAGCGTGTCGTGCTCGGCGCGCACCAACGCCGTGAGATCGGCGAGGATGCGACGCACCAGCTGCTCCTCTTCCTTGGCGGCCATCAGTAAGCGGTTGTTCAGCTCGACGGCGAACAACGGCTCGATGAACATGGTTTCTCCGGAGATCGAGCGATCCTGCACGATGCCGCCGAACTGTCCGGCGAGCGCCGTCTTGATGGGAACGACGAAGCGGTTGTTGCGCAGCGTGACGTAGCGGTCGGCGATGACGTCGGCCATGCCCGGGCGCGCCACCAGCTCGTCGAGGCGCCGCGTGAGCTTGTCGCGCAGCTGCCGTAAGGTGCGACGCAGCTCCGCCAACTCGTCGCTGGCGTCATCCGTCACGTCGCCGTGCTCGTCGATGGCACGCGCCAAGCTGGCGGACAGCGCCGGCACCGGCGGCAACCGCTCCGGGAGGGCCGCAAGACGGGGAAATGCAGCGACATGCTTCCGCAGGAACGCACGGGTCGCCTGCGCCGTTGCCAGCGCGGTACGGATCGCCAGCAGCGACGTGCCGTCGAGGACGAAGCCCTCATGCGCGGCGCTGCGCAGCGCCGGGCGGATGTCGGGAAACTCGCTCAGCGGCGGCGAACCGTGTTGCTCGATCAGGCGGAAGCATTGCCACGCCGCCTCGAGAGCGGCCGCGACCACGGCGCGCTCGGTGCTCGGCTCGAGCGCACGACAAGCCGCTTTGCCTGCCGGCGAGCACGCGCAATCCGCCAAGCGGTCGCGTACCTGGTCGAATTCCAGGGCAGCGAGGTCGCGGGAACGCATAGGGACAGTGCTGAGTGCTGAGTCTTGAGTCCTGAGGGGGAAGACGGCCCCACTCAGCACTCAAGACTCAGCACTCAGGACTCATTTCCTCCTGGCCTTGATCCGTGCCGCGGCGTCGGCGAACGAGGTGACGTTGCCGGCGGGACTGGCGACGCGGTTTATATCCTCTTCCATCCGCTCGTGTGGCGCGGCGCCGCGTGCGGTGACCGGGCGGCCGCGATGCCGCATGATCACCTGCGCCTCGGCAATGGTGATCGGGCGGCCGAAAAGATAGATGGTGCGCTCGCCGTCGTGGTACGTGTTGGCCCACGCCGTAAACTCTTCGGCAGACGGATCGTGGCCGATGGCCGCCGCGCAGCGGCGCACGACGAACCCGAGCATCATCTTCGGCAGCTGTGGCAGCGGGGAAGACATCTGCGAGCCTTTTGGCGCAACCACGAGCGTGCCGTCAAGAGGCAGACGGCTGTGCCCGTTCCGCAATCAGCTGATCGAGCGCGGCGCGCAAGTGCGGCAGGACCTGGGCGTAGCTGAAGCTGCCGATCTTGACTGCCTTCCGCTTGAGGGTCACCGTCGACGGACCACACCAGAGACCCAGATCGGCGTCATCGGTCTCTCCCGGGCCGTTGACCCTGCAGCCCATGACGGCGATGGTGATGTGATGCTGCGCCGCGTCACGCGTCAACTCGCGGACCTGTTGCGCGAGCTCGACGAAGCTTTCATTCTCGACACGCGAGCAGCTCGGACAGGAGATGATGTTCAGCCCCGTCCCGAAGTTGGGCACCGAGATGAAGCGCCCATGGGCCACGTCGTCGATGATGCGGTGACCGACCTCGACCTCTTCGTGCTTGCGGGGGTTCGGCAACGTGAGCGAGACACGGATGGTGTCGCCGATGCCTTGCGCCAGCAGCGGCTCGAAAGCCAAGCGGCTCTTGATGATGCCTTCCGGTGGCATGCCGGCCTCGGTGACACCGAGATGCAGGGGGACATCGGGCCGCGCCGCCGCGAAGCGCGTGTTGGCGGCGACCACCTTCCGGGGATCGGAATCCTTGAGTGACACCACGAAGCGCTCGAATCCCAACTCGTCCATCAGCGCGCAGTGATACATCGCGGACTGCACGATCGCCTCGAGTTGATCGTCCGGGTAGCGATCGAGGAACTCGGGTGCCACCGAGCCGCAGTTGACGCCGATACGGATGGCGCAATCGGTGTCGCGGGCGACGCTCACCAACCAGGCGACCTTGTCGCGGATCGATTTGCCGCGCTCGAC
>CAZTDK010000103.1:0-12665 GCA_964611965.1 uncultured Binatia bacterium (SeqCode)
AAGAAGTCGTACACCAACAAGCTGACCAGCGCGGCCATGATCGACGGACCGAGGCCGCCGACGACGGCGCTGAACAGTACGCCCGTCAGGAAGACCATGGCGTAGTCGGCCAACGACAGGCTCAGTTGCAACACCTTGGCGACCAGACCCGCTGCGGCGACGAACCCCAACGCTGCCAGGTAGCGGTTCAGGTCCAAAGGCCCGGGGCGCAGGCGTTCTGCTGCCTTACGCTCTTCGGCGGACGTCTGCTCGCCGGTGATGACGCGCACGTCGATGTTGCCGCTCTGCCGCACGATGTCGTTGACCGGTGACCGCCGCCACAGCTCGCGCCACGGCGAGCGCAAGGGTTTGCCGAGAATGAGCTCGGTGACGTTGCGCTGCTCGGCATAGCGCACCAGCTCCTTCGCAATGTCCTCACCGGGGATGACGACGGCTTCACCGCCGAGCTGCTCAGCGAGGCGGAGGGCGCGTCCGACGCCTTCGCGCGCGGCTTCGGGCAGGCGGTGAAAAGCGGCGGTCTCGACGAACACGGCCAACCACTCGGCGTGGCGGCGATCGGCCATGCGGCGCGCGGCGCGAATCAAGCGTTCCGCCAACGCCGCGCCGCTGATGGCGACCATGATGCGCTCGGCGACCGGCCAGACCCCGGACACCGCGTGCGCCTGCATGTAGGTGCGCATCTGATCGTCGACGCGCTCGGCGGTGTGACGCAGGACCAACTCGCGCAAGGCGGTCAGGTTTCCCGGGCGAAAGTAGTTGCGGATGGCGCGCTCGGCGGCGGCCGGCATGTACACTTTGCCTTCCTGCAGCCGCTGCAGCAGATCCTCCGGCGTGACATCGACCAGCTTGAGCTCGTCGGCGCGCTCGAAGAAGCTGTCGGGAACGGTTTCACGGATGCGAATACCGGTGATTTGCGCCACGACGTCGTTCAGGCTTTCGAGATGCTGGATGTTGACGGTGGTATAGACATCGATCCCGGCGTCGAGCAGCTCCTCGATGTCGGAGAAGCGCTTGGGATGCCGGCTCCCCGGCGCATTGGTGTGCGCCAGCTCGTCGACCAGCACCAGCTGCGGGCGCCGCGCCAGGATGCCGTCGAGGTCCATCTCCTCGAGCTGCGTGCCGTGATAGTCGACCGACCGCCGTGGTACGACCTCGAGCCCACGCAGCAGCGCCTCGGTCTCCGTGCGGCCGTGCGTTTCGACGACGCCGACGACCACGTCGACGCCGTCGTTGCGTCGCTCGTGCGCCGCCGCGAGCATGGCGTAGGTTTTGCCCACGCCCGGCGCCGCGCCGACGAAAATCTTCAGCCGGCTGCGGTCCTCCTGCACCGCGGTTTGCAGCAGGGCTTCCGGAGACGGCCGGCGTTCCGCTTGACTAGGATTGGCCACAAGGACTGCGCTCCATTGCGCAGTCTTTCACTACGCGTGCAACTCGTCCAGGGCCAGGTTGAGCTGGAGCACGTTGACCCGGGGCTCGCCGAGGAAACCCAATTGGCGGCCCTCGACGTGATCGGCAACCAGTGCGCGCACGCGCCCTTCATCGAGGCCGCGCACCTTGGCAACGCGCGCTACCTGGTAGTACGCCGCTGCCGGGCTCACATGTGGGTCGAGGCCGCTACCCGACGCGGTGACGAGGTCCACCGGAATCGGACCCGTCTGCGTCGGATCGGCGTCGCGCAACGCCGTCACCCGGCCCTGCACCGCGTCGTGCAACCCGTCGCTCAGCGGTCCATAGTTCGACCCCGAGGACGACGCTCCGTTGTAGGGTGAGGGGGAAGTTGCCGAGAGTCTGCTCCAAAAATATCTCGGATCGTCAAACGGCTGCCCGATCAGCAGCGAGCCCACGGGCTTGCCATCTTTGAGCACCAGGCTGCCGTTCGCCTGTGCGGGAAACGCCACCTGGGCGATTCCAGTGACCGCCAGCGGGTAGACAACGCCGGTGAGCACGGTCAACAACGCGAGCATTAGGATGGCTGTTCGTAGTTCTTTCATGGTTGTGTCCTCCGCCGCAGGCCCTCAGGCGAGCCCCAAGGTGACGAGAATCATATCGATGGCCTTGATGCCGAGAAATGGCGCGATGATGCCGCCCAGACCGTAAACGAGCAGGTTGTCCCGCAGCAGCCGTGCTGCCGGCACGGCGCGGTAGCGTACGCCGCGCAGCGATAGCGGGATGAGCGCGATGATGATGAGAGCGTTGAAAATTACGGCCGACAAGATGGCGCTCTGTGGGGTCGCCAGGTGCATGACGTTGAGCAGGCCGAGCACCGGATACGTGGCGGCAAACGCGGCCGGTATGATGGCGAAATACTTGGCGACGTCATTGGCGATGCTGAACGTCGTGAGCGCGCCGCGGGTGATCAGCAGCTGTTTGCCGATCTCGACGATCTCGATGAGCTTGGTCGGGTTGGAGTCGAGGTCGACCATGTTGCCTGCTTCCTTGGCCGCTTGTGTCCCGGTGTTCATGGCAACCGCGACGTCGGCTTGCGCCAGCGCCGGTGCGTCGTTGGTGCCGTCGCCGGTCATGGCGACCAAGCGCCCGCCGCGCTGGTAATCGCGGATGAGGTCGAGCTTGCGCTCCGGTGTGGCTTGCGCCAGGAAATCGTCGACGCCGGCCTCCGCCGCAATCGCGGCCGCGGTGAGCGGGTTGTCGCCGGTGATCATTACCGTCTTGATTCCCATACGCCGCAGCTCGGCGAAGCGATCCTTGATGCGTGTCTTGACGATGTCTTTCAGCTGAATGACGCCGAGCACATGCGCACCCTCGGCAACCACCAGCGGCGTCCCGCCCTCGCGTGCAATGGTTTCCACCGAGGTGCGTATGGCGGCCGGAAAGCGTCCCTGCAGGCCCGCAACGTATTCCTCGATGGCATCGGCGGCGCCTTTGCGTACGCGGCGGCCATTCATGTTGACGCCGCTCATTCTGGTCTGCGCGCTAAACGGGACGAATTCGGCGTCGAGCGCGTGCGCGTCGCGGTCCTGCAGGCCATACTTTTCCTTGGCGAGGATCACGATGCTCCGGCCTTCGGGCGTCTCGTCCGCCAGCGACGCAAGCTGCGCGGCGTCTGCGAGCTGCTCCGCGCTGACGCCCTCGGCGGGAATGAATGCCGTCGCCTGGCGGTTGCCGAGAGTGATGGTGCCGGTCTTGTCGAGCAGGAGCACGTCGACGTCGCCTGCCGCTTCTACCGCCCGTCCGGAGATGGCGATGACGTTCGCTTGGATCATGCGGTCCATCCCCGCGATGCCGATCGCCGAGAGCAACCCGCCGATGGTGGTGGGAATGAGGCACACCAGCAGCGCTGCGAGCACGGTGACCGTGATGGGGGCGCCGTGGCCGGCTTCGTTGACGGCGTAGAGAGAGAAGGGCAGCAGCGTGACGGTGGCCAGTAGGAAGATAATGGTGAGCGCCGCGAGCAAAATGTTGAGCGCGATCTCGTTGGGGGTTTTCTGGCGGCGCGCGCCTTCGACCATGGCGATCATGCGGTCGAGGAAGGTCTCGCCTGGGTCGCTGGTGATACGGACGACGATCCAATCGGACAGCACGCGGGTGCCGCCGGTCACCGCACTGCGATCGCCGCCGGCCTCGCGGATCACCGGGGCGCTCTCGCCGGTAATGGCGCTTTCGTCGACCGAGGCGATGCCGATGAGGATCTCACCGTCGCTCGGGATGAACTCGCCGGCGGGAACGAACACGGCGTCGTTGCGGCGCAGCGCGCCGCTGGACACCGTCGTGCAGCGGACGGCCGCGGGATTGAAATGCGCCGGATCGGGCGGCTGGTCGAACTTCTTGGCGCTGATGTCGCGCCGCGCCTTGCGCAGCGCATCCGCTTGGGCTTTGCCGCGGCCCTCGGCCATCGCTTCGGCGAAATTGGCGAACAAGACCGTGAACCACAACCACAGCGACACGGCCAGAATGAAACCGGCCGGCGCCTCGCCGTGGCCGCCGAGCGCCTGGAAGTAGAGCGCGGTAGTGATGATGCTGCCGACCAGCACGACGAACATGACGGGGTTCTTGAACTGGTGCCGCGGATCGAGCTTCTGGAAGGAGGCAATGATGGCGCCACGCACGATCTCGGGATCGAGCAGCGGACGGGCTTTGGTTTCGGTCGACATGAATGGCTCCTGGGGTTACGCCAACATCATCAAGTGTTCGACAATCGGCCCCAGCGCGAGTGCTGGAATAAACGTCAGGGCGCCGACGATGATCACCACACCGATCAACATCACGACGAACAGCGGGGTGTGCGTCGGCAGGGTTCCCGGACTCACGGGCACGGTCTTCTTCTGGGCCAGCGAGCCGGCGATGGCGAGCGTCGGAATGGCCAGCCAGTAGCGCGCGAACAGCATCGCCAGGCCGCCGGTGAAATTGTAGTAGGGCGTGTTGGCGCTGAGGCCCGCGAAGGCGCTGCCGTTGTTGTTGCCCATCGAGCTGAACGCGTAGAGGATTTCGCTGAATCCGTGGACGCCGGTGTTGGCGCGGCCGGCCAGCCCGGCGGGCAGCATGACGGCGAGCGCGGTAAACACCAGTACGACGACCGGTGGAATCAGGATTACCAGCGATGCCATCTTCATCTCGTAGACCTCGATCTTCTTACCGAGGTACTCCGGCGTGCGCCCGACCATCAGGCCGGCGACGAACACGGCGACGATGGCGAAGATCAACATGCCGTACAGACCCGAGCCGACGCCACCGTAGATCACCTCGCCGAGCTGCATCATGAAGATCGGCACCAGTCCGCCGAGCGGCGTAAACGAGTCGTGCATCGCATTGACCGAGCCGTTGGAGGCCGCCGTGGTGGCGGTGGCCCACAGCGCCGAGTTGACGATGCCGAAGCGCACGTCCTTGCCTTCCATGTTGCCGCCGGCCTGTTGGCTGCTCGCGGTGAGGTCGGCCCCGAGCCTGGCGAGTTGTGGCGTGCCGCGCTGCTCCGACCAGACGCACACGCCGAGCAGGATGACGAAGATCAGCGTCATGGCGGCGAGAATTGCCCACCCCTGACGGGTGTCGCCGACCATTTTGCCGAACGTGTAACAGAGGGCTGCCGAGAGGACCAAGATCCCCAGCATCTCCAGGAAATTCGAGAGCGGAGTCGGGTTCTCGTAGGGATGCGCCGAGTTGACGTTGAAGAAACCGCCGCCGTTGGTCCCCAGCTGCTTGATCGCGACTTGCGATGCCACAGGACCCATCGGCAGGGTTTGCTCGGTCAACGCCACGGTCTCGGTTTTCGGCTGGCCGTGCTCGTCGACGATGGCATTGCCATCTGCGTCCTTGAGCGGGTTGCTGTACGACGTGGCTTGCACCAGGGCGACGGTCTTGTAGGCACCGAAACTCTGCACCACCCCTTGCGACACCTGGACGAGCGCCCAGAGGATGGAGAGCGGCAGAAGAATGTAGAGCGTGGTGCGCGTGAGATCGACCCAGAAGTTGCCGATGAATTTGTTGGTTGCTTGTCGCAAGCCGCGCACGAGTGGGAGCAAGGTCGCCATGCCGGCGGCGGCGGAGACGAAATTCTGCACGTTGAGGCCGAGCATCTGCGTGAGGTAGCTCATGGTCGATTCGCCGCCGTAGCCCTGCCAGTTGGTGTTGGTGGCGAAGCTCACCGCGGTGTTGAACGAGGAGTCCGGCGTCACCGCTCCAAAGCCTTGGGGATTGAGCGGCAGAACGCCTTGCAGGCGCTGCAGCGCATAGACGAAGAGCAGGCCGACCAGGTTGAAGAGCATCATGGCAACGGCATAGGTGCGCCACGTCATGCCTTCGTTGGGGTCGACGCCGCAAACGCGATAGATCAGCCGTTCGACGGGGCCGAGCACGCGATCGAGGAACATCGGCGGTCCGTCGTAGACGCGCGCCATGTAGGAGCCGAGCGGCTTCGCCAGACCCAGAAGCACGACAACGAAAAGAATGAGTTGAACGTATCCGTTCGCGGTCATCAGAACCACTCCGGCTTGAGCAACGCGATGAACAGGTAGACGAGCAGTGCCAGCGAAATGATTCCGCCGGCGGCGTAGATCCCGAGCATGTGAACCGCCTCCTACAATTTTTCGCAGAGAATGATGAGGCCCCACGACAGGGCGAAAAACCCGAACGTCACGGCAAGGTAGACAGCATCCATTTCCCACTCCTCTGCCCATCGGGTGAGCAGTGGCCATGCCAGAGCGACTCTCATGAGTTTCGCAATGGCTTTTGCATTCCGAAATGCCGGAGTCTGCAGATTGCAGGAATGCTTCATGCGTGATGCATGGTCAGCGTTGTCGTGCATCGACCGCTCCCGGTCGAGTCACAGGGTGCGAAGTCCGAACAAGCGGCGGAAGGCGGATGTGGGACCGTAACCGCTGGAGCTCACACGGCAGCGTAAGACCGCATGGCGGGCCGGGAAATGGGGCGCGCGTTGCTCAGCGCGAGGACGAACGGTGCTGCGGTGGCGACGTTTGGTCGCACCGTGGCGGGGAGTGGGAAGCGAACCAGGTTAGGAAATCTGACTTGCCGCCAGCAGGCGGGCCGCGCGCGCGCGCCAGAGGCACTCGAACGCAGCGCTGACCAGGGCGCACACGGAGGCGACACCCCAGAACGCGAGGAGTACGGCGTGCAGCTGCTGGGAAGCTGACTGGGGCAGTAGAATGTTCAGCCCACCGACAACCGCGGAGAGATGAACACAGAACTGGCGCGTGGCTCTGGTGTGCTCAAAAGCCAGGTGGGCGTCGAGGATGGCGCGGAGCGTCTCGCCCTTCGGGTCGCTCTGCGGTGTTACCGGTAACTGGATGAGCTCAGGCATGCTGGCTCTCTCGCGGCCGTGCATCGGCCATCGCTGGACAGGCAACCGGCAAATCTGCCAAGGCCGCGGCCGCGGTTTACGGCGCGGACGAGCATCAGGCCAACGCGAGCTTGTCCGCAGGCACCGTCAAATCCAGCGTCGCGCCGAGCTGCAACCGTACTCTCACGTAGTACGCCAATTGCGGGCCTTCCATGACGGCGAGCACCAATCCGGGTGATGTGGAGTGCATTCCCGGCGGGACCAACTCGAATTCGCTGGTGTCGACGGATACGGCATCTTCAATCTGAAACATGAGATCAACTCCTAAAGGCTTCGTTGCGCCACAGCCGCAACGAGGTAGACGGTATTGATGTGTTCTTCAAGTCTGGGGTCCCCGTCCACGCATGTCTGCGACGCGGGAATTGCTTCCCAAACTCACTGAACCATATCCAGGCAGCCAAGGCGTAAATACCGAACATCGCGAGCCACAGTAGCGTGTCCATGTCCCTTGGCTACCGCAGTATCCGTGCCAAGTGGCGCCCACCGCTCGAGTACGTCGTGACTCCCCAAGCGCGGGCTGGGGCCGTTTTCAAATGCACGATGCCCTCCTGGGTCGCATCGCAAAATGCAGTATCCATGGAACTCTCAAGTGGCAATCGGTTGCGTGAAAAAATCTCTTTCACCACGAAGGGCACGAAGTTCACGAAGGAGGAAACGAGAGAACTTCCTTCCGATCCAGCGTCGTGAACTTCGTGTGCTTCGTGGTTTCACGCAGATGGACCGGCGAGTCACCCGGCCGCAGGCTCGTCGCCACTCGTCGTCTGATGATCCGGGCGCCGGCGCAGCTCACTCGTGAGGCGGCGCTGCACACGCCCGCCGAGCGGTCCCATGCCCACTTCCCCCGCCAGCCAGAGACCGTAAATAAGTCCACCCAAAACCGGAAGCCCGATGAGCAGTGCGATAGTCATACCCGCGCCTTCCACTGCGCGTGCCAGCTGCGCGCGCGCACATGCCCTCAACGTCCCGATGCTTGCCGGCCTGCCAGCACTGCGAACTGCAGGATCTCCGCGGCGCCGGCGTGTGAAAATGCAGGAGCGGTACGCGGCTGGGTCCGCCGTGTGGGATGGCCACATCGGCGGGTACATTTACAGATAGAATGTTCAGTATTGGAGTGCAAACTGCATGGCGAGCGCAATGGTTAACTGTGCATACTGCACGTGTGAGTATCGTATAAGCAAGTAACTGCTCGCATGCGCAACTCGTGAGCAGCGCATGGGGCTGGAAAGCCATGCGTTACGTAGCGGCGCGCGGCGCGCGGCTACGGACCGCTCCTTGCTTGGCGCTGCCTGCAGGGAGGAACCACCGTATGAACTTAGTGATCTGGTTGCCGGCATTCTTCGGCCTGGGCGTCGTGAGCATGATCCTGTGCTACGCGTTCATCAGCGCCTGCGAGAAGATCTAAGGAGGCCGGCGATGATCTATCTCACGGCTGCCGTCTCGCTCTTCCTGTTTGTGTATCTGTTCACCGCGCTCATTCGCCCCGAATGGTTCTGACAATCTGTCGAACGTGGCAGCCTGCAGCGACCCAACGGGGAGCGGGCCATAGAAGAGATGCCGGCCGCAGGCCCCGTGCGTTCTTTTTTGTGGGCCGCTCCCCCCTTCGGGGAGCCTCAGGGCAGGATAGGTCGCTAGGCGGTGCCGTCGTCGGAATCCGACTCGCGCGTAGCATGTTGCCACTCGTAAGCGGTCGCTCCCGGCGGCTGACGCCAAATCTCACGATGAAATGATGGAGGATTGAATCTCATGTGGCTTCTACCAATCTCGATTCTGGTGACAACGACGTTGCTCGCCATTCCGCTCAGCCGCTACCTGGCGTGGATCATGGACGGCAAGTATCGGCCGCCACGCTGGCTGCAGTGGTTTGAGGACCGCTTGAACAGCGGACCGCTGACCTGGAAGCAGTACACCGCGGCGTTGCTGATCTTCAACACGACGCTGTTCGTCTTCGGGTTCATCGTTCTGGCGCTGCAGCCGTGGATGCCGCTGAATGATCAGGGCAAGGGCATCCTCGCCCCGTCGGCGATCTTTCACACGGTCGTGTCGTTCATGACCAACACCGACGTGCAGCACTATTCCGGCGACCAGCACTTCTCGAACTTCACCCAGATCTTCTTCGCCATCGCCAACTTCTTCTTGTCCGCGTCGATCGGATTCTGCTCGCTGACGGCGATCATCCGGGCGCTGCGCGGCGACAAGACCATCGGCAACTTCTTCGTCGATATGTGGCGGGTTGTGATGTACACCTTCCTGCCGTTCGCCTTCGTGGTGTCCTTCATCTTCCTGCAGCAGGGAAGCCCAATGACCTTCTCGAGCACCGCGCAGGTCTCGACGCTCGAGCCCACCGCCATGGGGACGACGGATACTGGGGAGGCGAAGCAGCAGACGATCGTCGTCGGCCCGCTGGCGGTCTTCATGCCGATGAAGCAGCTGGGCACCAACGGCGGCGGCTTCTACGGCATGAACAACGCCCACCCGTTCGAGAGCCCGACGGCAGTGACGAACTTTGTCTCCTGCGTGGCCATGATGCTGTTCCCGTTCGCGCTGGTGCTGATGTACGGCCGCATGCTGACGCGGCTGCGCCATGCCTGGGTGATCTTCTGGGTGATGATGGCGATGATGGTCGGCACCGTCGTCTGGACCGTGTACTACGACACGCTCCAACCCAATCCCGGTCTCACGGCGCATGGGATCGCCGAGTCCTACGAAGTGACCGACGCCAACGCCGAAGGCGGCAAGCGTGCTGTGGAGTTGCCGGTGGTTGCCGGCCTGCCGGTGGATCAGCACCTCGGCAATTTGGAAGGCAAGGAAATGCGCTTCGGCACCTCGGCCGGTGCGACGTTCGCCGCACTGACGGTGGACGTGACCGACGGAGCGGTAAACTGCGAGCACGACAGTCTGAACCCGTTGGCGGTGCTGGGGCCGTACGTCGGAATGTTCATCAACTGTATCTACGGCGGCAAAGGCGTCGGCATGATCAACATGCTGATCTTCTTGATCGTCGGCGTCTTCATCGTCGGCCAGATGGTGGGGCGCACCCCCGAGTACCTCGGCAAGAAGATCGGCGCCCGTGAGATGAAGCTGGCGATGATCGCCTTGCTCATCCATCCGATCATGATCCTCGGCCCGACCGGACTGTTTGCGGCGACGGCGTGGGGCATGAAGGCGACCAGCAATCCCGGGCCGCACGGCTTCTCGCAGATCCTGTACCAGTTTGCCTCGTCGTCGGCCAACAATGGTTCGGCGTTGGACGGCTTGGGGACCGCGTATGGATTCAATGCGAATCCCAGCCCGGCACCAATGGCCATCCCATGGGATATCGCCAGCGGTCTGGTGATCATCATCAGTCGCTTCGTGCCGATCATCGCGCCGATCGCCATGGCGGCCAGCCTCGGAGCGAAGAAGACATCGCCGTTTGGGCTCGGCAGCTTGCGTGACGACACCGGCACCTTCGGCGGGGTGCTCTTCGCCGCCATCATCATTATCGCCGGTTTGCTGTTCCTGCCGGTGGCCGCGCTGGCGCCGTTCGCCGAGCACTTCGGACCGATACCATTCGGCGGCTGAGCCGGCGAAACGACACACCAGAATTGAATGAGGAGGATGGATCCCATGCATGCAGTTCGTGTTGTACAGCCGACCTCGGAGATCGAAACCGCGCCGCGCCAGCCGCGGCCGCCGCGGCGCACCCGGCGCCTCGACCTGCTGGCGCCAGAGCTGGTCCGGGCGGCGCTCAAGCAGGCGGTGATCATGCTGCGCCCGGACATTCAGTGGGCCAATCCGGTGATGTTCGTGGTCGAGGTGGGTGCCTTGTTAACCTTGCTGTTCGTTGTCAAGGCGCTCGTCACCGGCTCGGCCAGCCAGGTGCCGGTCACCTATTTCATCGCGCTGGATGCCTGGCTGTTCCTGACGGTCCTGTTCGCCAACTTCGCCACGGCGCTCGCGGAGGCGCGCGGCAAGGCGCAGGCTGAGTCCTTGCGCCGCACCCGCCGCGATACCCCCGCGTATCGCCTGCGGACCAACAACACCATCGAAGAAGTGTCGTCGGCGGCGCTCAAACCGGGTGACCGCGTCGCGGTCGAGACCGGGCAGATCATCCCGGGCGATGGCGAGATCATCGAAGGCATGGCGTCGGTCGATGAGTCGGCGATCACCGGCGAATCGGCGCCGGTCATCCGCGAGGCCGGCGGCGACCGCTCTGGGGTGACCGGCGGTACGATCGTGCTGTCGGACCGCATCGTCGTGCGGATCACGGCGGCGGCCGGCGAGTCGTTTCTCGATCGCATGATCGCCCTGGTCGAAGGTGCCATCCGCCAGCGCACTCCGAACGAGATTGCTCTGACGCTCGTGCTCTCGGCGTTCACCCTCATCTTCTTGATCGTGGTCGTGCCGCTGTGGCCGATGGCCTGGAACGCCGAGCAATACATGATGGGCTACCTGAGCATCCCGCAACCGGTGAAGAGCCTGGGCACTGACGTGCCGACCTTGGTGGCGCTCCTGGTCTGCCTGATTCCGACGACCATTGGAGCTTTGCTGGCGGCGATCGGCATCGCCGGTATGGACCGCGCCCTGCAAGCCAACATCATCGCGAAAAGCGGCCGCGCGGTAGAAACCGCCGGCGACATCGACGTCGTCATGCTCGACAAGACCGGGACGATCACGGTGGGAAATCGGCACGCGACGAAGTTCCTGCCGGTCGGCGGGTATGCGGATACGGAGCTGGCGCAGGTGGCGGCGCTGGCGTCATTGGCTGACGAGACGCCGGAGGGCAAGTCGATCGTCAAGCTGGCGCGCGAATTCAATGGTGCGGTCGGGGCGGTCAGTGCACCCCGCGGTTCCGAGTTTGTGTCGTTCAGCGCACAGACGCGCATGAGCGGTGTCGATTTGCCCGACGGACGGTCGATCCGCAAAGGCGCGCCGGACGCCGTGTTGCGGTATGTGAAGGACCACAAGGGGCAGATGACGCCGCCGCTGGAGGAAGCGCTGGATGCGATGGTGAAGGAGGTGGCGTTGACGGGCGCAACCCCATTGCTGGTGGCCGAAGGGAATCAGATCGCCGGCGCCATCGTGCTCGAGGACATCTTGAAGCCCGGCATGCAGGAGCGCTTCGAGCGGCTGCGCAGGATGGGCCTGCGCACCGTCATGATCACCGGTGACAATCCGCTCACCGCGGCGACGATCGCCAAGAAGGCGGGTGTGGATGATTTCGTCGCGCAGGCAACGCCGGAGAGCAAGCTTGCCTACATCGTCAAGGAGCAGAACGAGGGCAAGCTGGTGGCGATGATGGGCGATGGCACCAACGACGCTCCGGCGCTGGCCCAGGCCGACGTGGGCTTGGCGATGAACTCGGGCACGCAGGCGGCCAAGGAAGCCGGCAATATGGTGGACCTCGACAGCGACCCGACGAAGCTGATCGAGGTGGTGGAGATCGGCAAGCAGCTCCTCATGACGCGCGGCGCGCTGACGACCTTCTCGATCGCCAACGACGTGGCCAAGTACTTCGCCATCGTACCAGCGCTGTTTGCCGGCACGCTGCCATGGTTGAAACACATGGACATCATGCACCTGCATTCGCCGACGTCGGCGATCCTGTCGGCGGTGATCTTCAACGCCATCATCATCCCGGTGCTCATTCCGATCGCATTGCGCGGCGTCGAGTACAAACCCATGGGTGCCGATGCGTTGTTGCGCCGCAACATCATGATCTGGGGCGTTGGCGGCATCATCATTCCTTTTGTCGGCATCAAGCTGATTGATCTCATCATGACCGTGCTGCACCTGGCGGCGTAACGGTCGGGTCACGAAGGAGAGCAACCATGGAGCATATAAAGAAGAGTGTCACCCTGATTGGATTCACGATCGC
>CAZTDK010000104.1:0-12644 GCA_964611965.1 uncultured Binatia bacterium (SeqCode)
GATCGACGTGCACCAGCCGTGGTTGATCTCGCTCACCATGTGCCCGTGATCGAGCAGACGCTGCTTGCGCACGTCGATGTCGCCCAGGTCGGCGGCGCGGAAGGCCAGGTGATTCACCCAGATCGGCAGGCCGATACCGGTTGAAATCGCTGGCGACCATGGAGCGTCGATGCTGTCGTCGTGCAGTTCCCAGAACGCGATGTATTCGTCCGGGCTGATCTCATAGAAAAGGTGCTTCGCCCAGCCACCACCTTCGGTCGGCGCGACGATGGCCTTCACGAGCTCGAAGCCCATGGCCTCGGTGTAGAAGCGGTGCGTCCCATCCAGATCGCGTGTGGCAAATGCCGTGTGATGAAAACCCATGATGACTCCTTTCGCCGGCCGATTGCGCCGTATGCTGTCGCAAGCCGCGGCGCCTTGTCAACCGACGATCCGCCTTGTCTCGCCTTCAGTGGTTCCCGCGTTCCTGTAGCTGCATCGAGCGCAGGATGAATTCCCGCCTGAAGATTGCGGGAATGACGAAACGGATCACGGGCGGGGCGACTTGCGGTGTCGTTCATTTGCTCGTCCGATTCCCGGCAGGTATGGTGCCCACCCATATGACCCAGCTTGCAGGAAAGGTTGCGTTCGTCACTGGTGCCGCCAGTGGCATCGGCCGCGCCACTGCCTGTCGTCTGGCTGCGGACGGAGCGCGCGTTGCCGTCGCCGACCTGAATGTCGACGGCGCGCAGGTCACGGTGCAGCAGATCCGTGATGCCGGCGGCGAGGCTGTGGCCGTGGCGGTCGACGTGACGCAGTTCGACGCCGTGCAAGCCGCGGTGCGGCGCACGCGCGATGCGTTGGGACCCATCACCATTCTGGTGAACAACGCCGGGTGGGATCGGATCGAGCCGTTCATGAGCAACCCCCCCGAGCTGTGGGACAAGCTGATTGCCATCAACCTGAAGGGCGCCATACATTGTTGTCGCGCCGTGGTCGACACCATGATCGCCGCCGGTGGCGATGCCGTCGGCGGCAAGATTGTCAGCATCAGCTCGGATGCGGCGCGCGTCGGCAGCACCGGCGAAGCGGTCTATGCCGCCTGCAAGGGCGGCATCATTTCGTTTTCGAAGTCGCTCGCCCGCGAGCTGGCGCGCTACAAGATCAACGTCAACGTCGTCTGCCCCGGCATCACCGATACCGCGCTGATCAAGTCGGTCACCGAGCCGGAGTACGGCAAGCGCGTGATCGACGCGGTCGTGCGCACCATCCCATTTCGCCGCATGGGACAACCAGAGGAAATCGCCGCGGCCGTCGCTTTCTTCGTCTCACCGGACACCGATTTCATTACCGGTCAAGTGCTGAGTGTGAGCGGCGGCTTGACGATGGCGGGATGAGCAGAGCGGGTTGCTGATTGTTATGTTGTTAGTTGTTAGTTGTTAGTCGTTAGTTGCTAGTTGCTAGTTGCTAGTTGTTCGTTTTCATGCGCTGCGTCCGTGCCTCAATATTCGCGAGAAGCGACGATCGGAATGGTTACTAACAACCTAACAACGTAACAACCAACAACCGATCTACCTGCCGCGCAATGCCCACAATCCTGATCACCAACGACGATGGTATCGACTCTCCGACGCTGGTGCCGCTAGCGCGGGCGCTCCAACAGCTGGGAGCGGTGCGCGTCGTCGTGCCGTCGAGCGAGCGCAGCTGGATCGGCAAGGCGATCTCGCGTTTCGACGTCGTGCGGGCCGAGCCGACGGAACGCGACGGTATTCCCATGCACGCCGTCAGCGGCACGCCGGCGGATTGTGTCAGCCTCGGCGTGCACACGTTGTTTCCCGACCCTCCCGACCTGGTGGTCTCGGGCATCAACCTCGGCCTCAACTTTGGTCTGGCGTTCCTGCTCTCCAGCGGCACGGTGGGCGGCGCGTTGGAAGGCTGGATCGCCGGTGTCCCGTCGATCGCCGTTTCCATGGCGATCCCCAACGATGCGTACGGCCTCACAGGCGTGCAGCGCATCGCGGCGCTGGGGGAGCGGCCGGAAGCAGCAGCGATCGTGACCGCGGACATCGTTGCGACCATTATGCACGCAGGCTTCCCGGCGGACATCGACGGCTTTTCGATCAACCTGCCGGCTGACGTCACCATGCAGACCGAGCGCCTCGTCGCGCGCCTGACCCGCTCGCGCTACGGTCCACTGTTCGTCCCCGGCCCCGACGGCGGCTATCTGCACCGATTTCAATCCCTGCGGGCGCTCGAGATGCTGGAGGACGGCGACATGCAGGTCGTGGCGCATGGGGTGGTTGCCATCACGCCGCTGCGGCTTGATCTCACCGGTGAGCTGCCGGCAGAGCTGCGCGCGGCGTTGGAGCGATAGGGCCGGCGGCCGGCGTTTTTTCTATGGCCCCCCGTTGGTCGCTAGGAGCTGCCAACCCGACAGACTGCTAGAGGCGCGAGTTGTACCCCTTGCCCACGCTAATATGGTAATCAATCACCATGAACGGCGTCCACGACCTCGGCGGCATGGACGGCTTCGGGCCGGTCGACGTGCCGGCGCACGAGCCGGCGTTTCAGCAGCCATGGGAACGTCTAGCGTTCGGACTGGTCGTGGCGATGTCGGCGCAGCGGCTCCACAACACGCACGCCTTTCGTCATGCCATCGAGCGCATGGAGCCGACGCACTACCTGAGCTCACCCTACTACGAGCATTGGCTCTTTGCGGTGGCGACACTGCTCGTTGAGAATGGCCTCGCGACACGTGCCGAGTTGGCGGCCCGAGCTGGCGTTGGTGTTCCTCTTGCACAGCCAATGCGCCGCGCGCCGATCCTCACCTCCGTGCCGAGTGCCTCAACGCCGCGTTTCGCGGTCGGTGATCCAATCATCGTTCGCAACATGCATCCGCTCGGCCACACGCGCTGCCCGCGCTACGTGCGTGGCAAACGCGGCGTGGTGACACGTGTCGACGGTTCCTTCTCGCTTCCCGATGTGGCCGCACACGGTGGCGGAAGCTGCAAGCAGTTCACCTATTGCGTGCGCTTCGACGGACGCGAGCTCTGGGGCGATGCGGCGGATGCGGCGACGACAATCTCCGTCGACTTGTGGGAAAGCTACCTGGAGGCACCATGAGCGCGCCCGACGACGATCATCACCATCCCGCGCCGCTGTCGCCCATGGAGGTGCGCGCGCGGGCGCTGGAGGCGTTGCTCACTGAGAAGGGGCTCATTCCGGAAGGCTTCATCGACGCGGTCGTCAGCGCCTACGAGGACGACATCGGCCCGATGAACGGGGCGAAGGTTGTGGCGCGGGCGTGGGTCGACCCAGCCTACAAGGCACGGCTGCTGGCGAACGGCAGCGCCGCCATCGCCGAGCTCGGCTTCGGCGGTCCGGAAGGCGAGCACCTGGTCGTCGTGGAGAACACGCCCACGGTGCACAACGTTGTCGTGTGCACGTTGTGCTCGTGTTACCCATGGCCGGTGCTCGGGTTGCCGCCCAACTGGTACAAGAGCGCGCCGTATCGCGCTCGCATAGTACGCGAGCCGCGCGTCCTGTTGCGCGAGATGGGTCTGGATCTGCAGGCAACCGTCGCGATCCGCGTCTGGGACTCGAGCGCGGAGGTTCGCTACATGGTCCTGCCCGAGCGGCCGGCAGGAACGGAAGGAAAGAGTGAGGCCGAGCTGGCGGCGTTGGTCACGCGCGACGCCATGATCGGAACGGCTCGCCCATGAGCGTGCGTGTCGAACCCCGCGTGGCGGAAATGACCGGTCCGGCGTCGCCGCCGCGGCGCAACGGCGAGCTGGTCTTCGAAGCGCCCTGGCAAGGGCGGGCGTTCGGCATGGCCGTGGGTGTCGTCGAACGCCTCGGCCTTGAGTGGACGGCGTTTCAGCAGCGCCTCATTGCGGAGATCGCCGCGCATCCCGAGACACCCTATTATGACTGCTGGGTTGCCGCTCTGGAGCGGCTGGTGCTCGATTCCGGTACGGTGACGGCCGAGGAGATGGCTGCGGCAGGCGCACCGGTGCGCGTCAACGCTCCGTAGAGACCTCAGCCTCACAGATCGAGCACGAGCCGTAGCCCTTCCTCCACCAAAGCGAGCTTCGCTGGGACGAGTGTGCCGGCGCGGCTCAGAAGGGCGGCTTTGTCGATTGTCGCTACCTGTGAGATGTTCACCACCGAGTTCTTGGAAAGGCCGGTGTCACGCCGACGACACAACACGTTACCCGGGGCCGCGGCGAGTCCCAAGTTGGAGGTGATCGCGGCCACAATCACGGTGCGAATCGGGCTGTCATTGAAGTCATTCGTTTGCAGCACCACAACCGGACGCCGAAACCCCGGCGCAGACCCGAACGGGTGTCCCAACGCTGCCCACCAGATCTCACCGCGGTGCATTACCATTTCTCGCGCAACGCACGCGCCTGCAGGTGCGTCAACACCGGGTCGACCTCGGAAGACTGCCGGTTGTATACGGCGTCCAACGACTCGCGAACGCTCTCGCCGCGATGCTTCTTCACGAACTCCTGAAGCGCTTGTGAGTAGACTCGGCTCCGGGACACGCGCAGGCGCTTGGCGACTCTCTCGGCTTCCTCGAAGACGTGGTCAGGTACAGATACGGCGACTTTCATGGCGGGAGTATGACCAAGTATGACCAAGCAAGTCAAGGCATCGCTCGGTGACATCGACGGCAGGCCTTTCGCTGCCCATCGCAATTCAGTAAATGAGTCGCCATGAGCGATCGCGACTTTCGTCTCTCCAAGGATGTAATGCCGGCGCGCTACGGACTGCGCATCGAGGTCGACCTCGACAACTGGCGCTTTGCGGCGTCCGAACAGATCGACGTCCGTGTGCAGCGCCCGGTGCACACCGTCGCCTTGCACGCCGTCGATCTGGAAATCCACTCGGCGACCGCAACCGCCGCGGGCAAGACGTTGCCGGCAACGGTAACGTTCAACACCGAGGCGGAGACCGTGATCCTACGCTTCGCCGAGCCGCTGCCGGCCGGCAGCGCACGGCTGGACATCCAGTTCAAGGGCGGCATTCTCGAACGGCTGCGCGGCTTCTACCGGTCTGAGAAGGACGGGGCGCGCTACGCGTCGACGCAATTCGAAGCCGCCGACGCGCGCCGCGCGTTTCCGTGCTTCGATGAGCCGGAGTTCAAAGCGCGCTTCGCCATTACCTTGGTGTTGCCACTCGACGTCACCGCCGTGTCCAACGGGCCGATTCAGGATACGCACACGCTCGCCAGCGGGCGCCAGGAGATTCGCTTTGCCGAAACGCCGCCGATCTCGTCGTATCTCGTCGCCTATTGCATCGGGCCGTTCGAAGCCACACCCGAGGCCCGGACGCCCAGTGGCGTGCCGGTGCGCGTCGTCCTGCCGCGCGGCCTCGCCGACAAGGGCATCTACGCGCGCGACGCGCACGTGCGCTCGTTGGCGTACCTCGAAGACTATACGGCCATCCCGTATCCCTACACCAAGGTCGACGCTATTGGCGTCCCCGACTTCGAAGCCGGCGCCATGGAGAATCCCGGCGCCATCACGTATCGGCTGACGGCGATTGCCGCGGATGCCACGCGCGCCTCGACGCATGCGATGAAGGGCATCTTCTACACCGCGGCGCACGAGCTGACGCACATGTGGTGGGGCGATCTGGTGACCATGGCGTGGTGGAACGATCTGTGGCTCAACGAGTCGTTCGCCACCTTCGTCGGCTACAAAACCGTCGCTGACCTGATGCCCGAGTGGGGCTTGTGGCGCGACTTCGTAGCCACGCTGGCACGGCCGTTCAGCCTGGATGCGCTGGTCTCGACACATCCGATCTCGTTCGAGGTCAAGAACGCCAAGCAGGCGACCGAACGCTTCGATGTCATCACCTACTGGAAGGGGGCCGGCGTCGTCCGCATGATCGAAGGCTTCCTCGGTGCCGAGACGTTCCGCGCCGGCGTGCGCACCTACCTCGATCGCTATCGCGAAGCCAACGCCACGGCCGACGACTTCTGGCGCGAGCTGAGCACGGCGTCGGGCCGCGACGTCGGCGCCATTGCCAACGCGTGGATCAAGGAACCGGGACACCCGGTGGTGCACGCGGTGGCCCGGCGCGTAGGCTCTGATCTGCAGGTGAAGCTCACGCAGGAACGCTTTTTCGCCGACCCGGAGGCTGCGCACGGACAAACGCCGCAGTTGTGGCCGGTGCCGCTGGTCATCAAGTTCGGCAAGGGTGAGAGCATAGAAGAGCAACGCGTGCTACTCGGCGAAGCGGAGAGCGTCATCCTGTGGGGCGCGCGCTGGTTCTTCCCTAACGGCGGCGCCAGCGGCTTCTATCGCTTCACTATGGACGACACCTCCCTGCGGGCACTGGTCGACGCGTTACAAGACGGCCTCGCCGCGCATGAGCGGCTACTGTTGCTCGACAACCAATGGGCGCTGCTCAAGGCGGGGACCGTGTCGATCGAGCAGCTCCTCACGCTGCTCGACGGCTATCGCACCGAGAGCGACCGTGCGGTGATGTCGGTGATTACCGATCACCTGGGCTGGCTGAGCACGCACGCGGTGAGCGACGCGGCGCGCTGGCGCTTCGAACGCTTCGTCGGCGACTACTACCGTCCGCAGTTCCAGGCGCTGGGCTGGGAGCCCGCGCCGCATGAGTCGGCCGACGAGCGCATGAAGCGCTCGGCCGTGCTCGGCGCCTTGGGTGGCATTGCGCGCGACGGCGCGGTGCGTGAGGAAGCGCGGCGCCGACTGGAACGCTACCTGCTCGACCGCAGCTCACTCGATCCGAACCTCGCCTCGGTGGTCGTCGGCTTGGCGGCACGCGACGGGGACGCGGCGCTCTACGATCGGTATCTCGAGCACAAGCGTGACGCCGCCACCGACCCCGAAGAGGAGCAACGCTTCCTGCTGGCACTCGTGGCGTTCGAGGCGCCCGAGTTGATCCAGCGGACGCTCGAGCTGGCCATCAGCGACGACGTCCGCGCGCAAGATCGCACCTTTCTGCTCGCCGGGCTCCTCGGCCGCCGCGCCGCGCGCCTGACGGCCTGGACGTTCGTGCGCGACCGCTGGGAGCACCTGGCGCAACTGATGGACCCGATGCTGCTGCAGAATCTCATCCGTGCGCTCGGTCAACTCACGCATGAGCCGGTCGCGACGCAGGTGCGGGAGTTCCTGGCGCCGCGCGCCGCCGAGGAGACACGCGAGACGATCGCTCAGGTCGATGAGCACCTGCGCATCGACGCCGCCACGGTGGCACGTCTGGTGCCGGCACTGGCGGCAGCGTTGGAGCAACGCGTCTGAGGCCTGCGGCCGGCGTCTCTTCTATGGACCGCTCCCTCCTTCGACGGGGCTCAGGACAGGGTTGGTCGCTAGGGGCTGCCAAGTCCGACACCCGACTAGGGCGAGTCCACGCATCAGCCGGTTCCCGGTTCTCAATTCCCGGTTCCCGGTTTTCCATTTGTTCTAGCACCCCAAAGGATTCCACATGCTGTTCAGCGATCTAAAGCTCCATCCAAACCTCCTCAAAGGCATCAAAGAGCTCGGCTTTCCGCGCCCGACGCCGATCCAGACGGACGCGATTCCGCCGGCGCTCGCCGGGCGGGATGTTCTCGCCTGCGCGATGACCGGCAGCGGCAAGACGGCCGCCTTCCTGTTGCCGATTCTGCACCGCCTCCTCGACCGGTCGCGCGGGACAACGCGCGCCCTGGTGCTGACGCCGACACGCGAGCTGGCGGCGCAAATCCTCGAAGACCTGAACGAGCTCGCGGTGCACACCCCGATCACCGCCGCGTCAGTGTTTGGCGGCGTTGGCATGGCGCCGCAGGAACACGCTTTCCGGAGCGGCGTGGACGTCATCATCGCCACTCCCGGCCGTCTGCTCGACCACTTCCGCGCCCCGTATGCAAAGCTCTCCGGCGTCGAATACCTTGTGCTCGACGAGGCCGATCGAATGTTGGACATGGGCTTTCTGCCGGATATCCGCCGCATTCTGCGGCATATTCCGACGCGCCGGCAGACGCTGTTTTTCAGCGCCACATTGCCCGAGCCGATCGCCGTGCTCAGCCGAGAGATGCTGCACGCCCCCGCCACCATCAACCTCGAACGGCGCGCCGCGCCGGCGGTGGGGATCACGCAAGCAGTGTACCCGGTACCGCAAGAGCTGAAGTCGGCGCTCTTCGTCGCGCTGCTGCAGCGGGGCGAGATCCGTGAGGCGCTCGTCTTCACACGCACCAAGCACCGCGCCAATCGGCTGCAGGCATACCTGGTCCAGCACGGGGTGAAAGCTGAACGGATCCACGGCAACCGTTCGCAGACCCAGCGCACCGAAGCACTCGCCGGGTTCAAGAGCGGTAAGTATCGCGTCCTGGTCGCCACCGACATCGCCGCACGCGGGATCGACATCACGGCGCTGGGCCACGTGGTCAACTTCGACGTCCCCCTGGCGCCGGATGACTACATCCACCGTGTCGGCCGCACGGCACGGGCGGAAGCAACGGGTGACGCGTTCACGTTTGTCGCACCCGACGAGGAGGCGGAGCTCCGGCAGATCGAGCGCGCGGTCGGGAAGGCACTGCCGCGGGTGACTGTCCCGGACTTCGACTACAAGGCACGGCCGGCGACGCGGCTCGAAGTGCCGATCGCCGAGCGCATCGCGACGATTCGCGCCCGGAAGGCCGACGAGCGCGCCCGCGCCAAGCTCAATGCGGAGCGCCGCGCCGCGCACGCGGGAAATCGGGGAGCGCCGGCCGGCGGCCCTGCGGGCGGCGGCCGTTCGGGCGGGGGGCCGTCCATGGACCGCTCCCGTTGGTCGCAGCATCCTCCCAAATCCGGCAGCCGGCCCGCACCGCCAGCTGGCCCGCGGCCGGCGCCGAAAACCGGCGCCGCGGAACCGGGCGGGCGCAGCCAGGACGGCCGCCCACGCCGACCGGGTAAGACTCGACGGTGGCGGTGACGGGTGAAGGGAGCGCTACGATGAGTCCACCAGCGGATGAGCCAAGTGCCGGCGCCGACGTCCTCAGCTTGGTTGATCTGGTGCAGTATCAGACCGGGACCGTGGTCAGCCGAACCCTGGTGAAGAAACCCACCGGCACCGTCACCGTGTTCGCATTCGACGTGAATGAGGGTTTGAGCGAACACACCGCACCCTTCGATGCGCTGGTGTTCGTCGTCGATGGCGAAGCCGAAATCACGATTGCCGGAACGCCGTATCGCGTCCACGCCGGTGAGATGCTGCGCCTGCCCGCAAATCAGCCGCATGCACTGCGCGCGGTGGAGCGTTTCAAAATGGTGCTCACCATGATCCGCGAATAGGGCCGGCCGCCCTTCTATTAGCCGCTCCCCGTTGGATCGCTCCAGTCTTCCAAGTCCGCTAGGCTGCTAGCGGACGATCATGGTGGCATTACAACTGGTCCCAGTAGTGTTGAGCCTCGTCGTCCTGGGGGCGCACTTTCTGCGCGCCGGACAAGTGGTGTTGATGCTCGCGGTCGTGGTCGTTCTGGCACTGTTGTTGGTCCGCCGCGCCTGGGCAGCGCGCGTCGTGCAACTCGCGCTGGCGCTCGCCACGTGGGTATGGATACGCACGCTCGTTCTCTTGGCCGCTCTCCGGATGCATTCGGGTGAACCGGTGCGACGACTGGTCCTCATCCTGAGCGCGGTGGCAGCCGTGTCGCTGCTGTCGGCGTGGTTGATGCAGGTCGGCGCATTGCGCCGCGTCTACCGGCTTGCTCCGGACGACGCGCGCGCCGGCGAATCCGCGGCCTCCGGTTCTACGATGGCGACTTGAGCACGCGCAGCGGGTAGGTTGCCTTGAGGTTCTGCTCCAACCACTGCGGCCCGCTCTCGGGCGGCACGAACCAGTCCGTCGGACACATGGTGAGGATTTCGACGAGCGAAAAACCCTTGCCATCCAGCTGGGACTGAAAGGCGTCACGCAAGCACTGCTTGGTCCAGGTGATCGCCGCGGGCGTGTGCATGGCGCCGCGGGCGACGTAGGCAGCGCCGTCGAGCGTGGCGATGAGCTCACTGATCTTGATCGGGTGCCCGTGCTGCGCGACGTTGCGCCCGCCCACCGACGTTTTGGTGTGCTGGCCGAGCACCGACGTGGCCGTCATGTGTCCACCAGTCTCGCCGAAGACGCCGTTGTTCAGCAGCAGCGCGGTGATCCGTTCGCCGCGCGCCGCGGTATGGATCACCTCCTGCAAGCCCTCCGACACCATGTCGCCGTCGCCTTGCAGGGTAAACACGAACGCCTCGGGGAGAACGCGCTTGACGCCGGTCGCCACCGAAGGCGCGCGGCCGTGCAGGGCTTGCTGTACGTCGATGTCGATGATGCCCGGAAACGCGGTGTAACAGCCGATGCCGCACACGCAGATGGTGCGCTCGCGCAGCTGCATCTCTTGAATCAGCTCAAGCATGATGCGCAGCGCCAGCGGCTCGCCGCAGCCGGGACACAACGAATGCTGTGTCGTAAGCAGCAGGTCGGGTTTGTCGAAGACCTTTTGGAGAGAGTGACGAGCGACAAGTGACGAGTGACGAGTGACGAGTGACGAGCGGGATCCGCTGCGTCGGCCTCATTCGATGGGGGCTTCTTCATACTCGTCACTCATCACCCGTCACGGCTTTTCATGCTCGTTCACTTGTCACTCGTCACTCATCACTGCTCGGTGTACACCTGGCGGATGCGCCGCAGGATGTACTCGAC
The DNA here is from genome assembly GCA_964611965.1 of uncultured Binatia bacterium (SeqCode). Lineage (GTDB taxonomy): Bacteria > Desulfobacterota > Binatia > HRBIN30 > HRBIN30 > CAZTDK01. Next base: position 10,660 of record CAZTDK010000104.1, read on the forward strand.
GTCAAGGAGCGGGCCGACGCCGAAGCCGGAGTGATCGTGGCTGATGCCGCCGATACCGACGACCGGCGCGCGGCCGAGGACGGCCAGCTGCACGTCCTCGATCATCTGTCCGGAGTTGAGCTCGAACACCGCGATCGTCTTGGCGCGCGTGGCGGCTTGCGCCACCACCGCGGACGGGAATGGCCACAGGCTGATCGGCCGGATGTAGCCGACGCGCAAGCCTTGCGCGCGCGCCAGCCGCACCGCGTACTTCACGAAGCGCCCCGGAAAGCCGAAGGCAACGACGACCAGCTCGGCGTCATCGAGGAAGCCGGTGTCGACGCGCACCTCAGCTTGTTTGATGGCAGGATGTTTGCCGACGACGTTAGCCAACGCGGCCGCAACGTCCGTCGACAGCTTCTCCGATGGACCGAGGGGGCTCAGCGTAATCGCGGGGCGTCCGGGCGCGCGCCCGTGGTCGCCCAGGCCTTCGGCCCGAGTCTTTGCTCGTGGAGCGGGTGGAGCTCAACCAGCTCGGAGGTGTGCGACAGAAGAAAATCGCCCATGATTAGCACCGGGTTACGCCATTTGTCCGCGAGCGCGAACGCTTCCATGGTCAGATCCGCCGCTTCCTGCGCCGACGCCGGCGCCAGCACGATGAAGCGGTAGTCGCCGTGACCGCCGCCGATGCCGGTGATGATGACCTCGCGCTCCATGCGTGCTGCCTCGATACTGCCGCCGCCGCGGCCAAGTCAACCAGGGGAGAATTGGGTCATTGACGATCGGGAGATTGACGATTGGTGACGCTGGCCTCGTCCCAATGAGTCAATAAGCCGGATGGCTCAATGGTCCGATTCCGACTACATTCAATCGTCAATGACCCAATCGTCAATGCCTCAATTCATTCCGGTTCTGTCGGACGAGGAGATCAAGCGTGAGCGCGCCAAAGCCCGCGAGCTGCGCCAGTCGCAATGGTGGAAACGGCGCCGCGCCACCGGAATCTGCCACTATTGCGAAGGCACCTTTTCGCCGCGGGAGCTGACGATGGACCACCTCGTCCCGCTCATCCGCGGCGGCCGTTCGACGAAGGGCAACCTCGTCCCGGCGTGCAAGGACTGCAACTCGAAGAAGAAGCACCAGCTGGTCTTCGAGTGGCAGGGGGAAGGGAGTGCTGAGTCCTGAGTGCTGAGTATTAGGTCACAGGCACTTGGTGTCTGAGCAACCGGCCTCAGGACTCAGCACTCAGGACTCAGGACTTCTTCGTCCCGCCAACACCCGCAGCCAGCAGCGCCGCCACGGGCACGACCGGCAGGATGTAACGCACCGCCGGCTGGATCGCGGCGTGAAACGCGGTGTACGCGATCACCAGCAGCGCGGCGATCGAGACCAACCGGCGGGCATCGGGCACGGCGCGCCACAGGCGAACGCTGCCCACGCCGGCAGCCGCGAGCAGCGCGGCATGCAAGAGCGCGTGAATCAGCATGCTTGAGCGGCTGCGGCCGAGGTACCACGTCAGCGCCAGATTGCGCAGCCACAAGCGCACGGTCTCCGAGCGGTGGGTATCGATCCAGGCGCGCGCCAGCACACCCGCCAGGCGGTCGCGCTGCACCACGCCGGCATTCGCCGCCACACCGCTGTCGGCCAGCTCATCGCGCAGCGCCAACTCCGCATCGCGATTGAGATCGGCCGCGGGGGTCGTCCACGAGACATGTCGCGAGATATACAAGCCATGATAGAGCGCCCGGCCACCGGTGGCAGAGAGCAGATGGGACTGGCCGGCGGTGGAGAGATTCCAGACCGCCCAGGGCGCCAGCACGGCTCCGACACACAATGCGACCAACGCCAGATCGCCGGGCTGCCGCGAGCGCAGCGATGGGACGAGCGCCGCCAGATTCAGCATGCCCGTCGACTTGACGAGCAGCTGGACACCGAGCAGCGCGCCGACGGCGGCCGGGTTCCAGTCGCGGCGCGCCAGGGCGCGCACCAGCAGCAAGAGCAGCAACGTG
>CAZTDK010000105.1:0-12616 GCA_964611965.1 uncultured Binatia bacterium (SeqCode)
AATGCCGAGCATTTCGTACATCGTGATGTCGTTGACGAAATCAGCGTTCATCGGCACACCATCCAGATCGGCGGGCGCTGCGATGCGGTGCTCGTCACGCCAGCGCAGATGCAGGAATGCCCAGCGCGGCGGCAGAAACGGCCGGCCGGTCAGCGCGGTGTACTCATCGAGGAGGGTGTCGTGATCGCCGACGAAGTAGACCATTCCGTGCTCGCCGGTACGCGGGTTGAACTCGAAGTCGATGACCACGGCATTCGGATCTTTCTTGGCGATGTCATATTGTCCGGTCATCGTCCCTTCGACGTACGCGCCATACCCGTGCGAGCTGTGGAAGAACGGCGTGTACAGAGACATCGTCGGGGTGACGACCATGGTGATCGCCGTGCCGCGGCGATCGAGCGAGCCAACCTCCTGCGGCACGATTTCACTGGGGCCACGCGCATCAGTGATGCGTTCGGCCAATCCGTAAAAGTGCTCATCGGGCGCCGCCTGCAGCGTGGTGATCACGCGGGTGACCGCGGCGGGGTTCTGCGGTCGCAGGCGTGTCGCCACGGCGCGTGGCGTCAGGAACTGGATGCTCCACAGCACGCTGCTGTCGCCCGCCGCGCAGGTCAGCTCGACCCCGTCTTCGAGGCGGCGCACGCTGTCGACCGTTTGCAACGGTTGCGCTGTCGTGCCGAGCAGCAACGTTGGGGGTTCGGCGGATGCGGTGAGCTGCGTTCCGGCCGTGTCTTCGAGCGTCATGGCGGCCGTCGCCTTGTCGATCCGGACCGTTGCCGCGGCTGAGCGTACGACGACCGTGGTTGACGACTCTTCGACCTCGACGTCGCCGGCCGGTGTCGGTGTCGGCAGGACCGGTGTTGTGGTCGGAACAACTGGTGGCGGCGCCGGAACGACCGAAGTGCTCTCACCGCAACCAATGAGCAGCGTCAGGAGGAGCGCGAGCAGGTACGTCATGAGGAGGTTAGCAGTCTGTCCGACTTGGCAGCTCCTAGCGACCAATCCTGCCCTGAGGCTCCCCGAAGGGGGGAGCGGGCCATAGAAAGGACGCTGACTCCAAGTCCTACCACCGGCGTGCGCCGATGTGCAACACGCTCTTCCTCTGTCAGTGCCCTCTCGCTCGCGCGGCGCACCTGTGCTGTACTGCGGCCCTACCGAAAACGGAGGGAACCCAATGGATCTGCGGACCATCGACCATCTGCTCACCACCACGCGCTCGGTACGCAAGCGCCTCGATCTGACGCGCCCGGTGCCGATGGATGTGCTGCACCGTTGCATCGAGATTGCCCTGCAGGCGCCGACCGGCTCGAACGCGCAAGGCTGGCATTTTCTGGTGATCACCGACGCCGAAAAGCGGGCCGGCCTGGCGCAGCTCTATCGCCGCGCCTTCGACGGCTACCGCGACATAGCGGCCTCATCGCCCCAGCTGCAGGAAGGTGATCCGCGCCGTGAGCAAACCTTGCGGATTGTCGATTCGGCGGCCTATCTCGCCGAGCACCTGCACGAGGTGCCGGTGATGGTGGTGCCGTGTATCGAAGGCCGCATCGAGAACGCCGGCGTCCTCGCGCAAGCCTCGGTGTACGGCTCCATTCTGCCGGCGGTGTGGTCGCTCATGTTGGCCCTGCGCGCCCGCGGCCTGGGCTCGGCGTGGACGTCGCTCCACCTGATGTTCGAGCCGGAAGCCGCGCAGCTCCTCGAAATCCCCCCAGACATCACCCAGACCGCCCTGTTGCCGGTTGCCTACTTCACCGGAACGGACTTCAAACCCGCGAAGCGCTTGCCCGTGGGCGAGCACATCCACTGGGACACGTGGGGACAGGTGAAAGTGACGAGTGACAAGTGACGAGTGGCCGGAATGAGTAGGGGAGCTGATCGGATGATTCTGGGCTCGTCACTTGTCACTCGTCACTAGTCACTGCCTTTCCGATGGCCATCCGCTTCGATCTGCCTCCCGATCATCCGCACGTCGCGCTGGTCACCGTCGATCGCCCGGAGCAGGCCAACAGCCTCGATCCGCCGACACTGCAGGCGCTGGCAGAGGCCTGGCGGCGTATTGCCGCGGATCCGGAGATCCGGTGTGCGGTGCTCACCGGTGCCGGCGAGCGCGTCTTTTGTGCCGGCATGGATATGAAGACGACCATTCCGGCGGCCCAACGCTTCGCCCGTGGCGAACGCGTCGACGCCGCGACCTTCGAGGGGCTGCGCAGCGTGTCGACGGCGTTGCTCGCCGGCTTCGACCTCGAGACGCCGCTGGTCTGTGCCATCAATGGCCACGCTCGTGCCGGCGGTTTCGATCTCATGCTGGCGTCGGAAATGCGCCTCGCCGTTCCCCACGCCACCTTCGCGCTCGAAGAGGTGGCACTCGGGCTGTACCCGACCGGTAATGCAACGGTGCTGCTACCGCGCCAGATCGGCTGGGTGCATGCGCACGAGCTGCTGCTCACCGCCCAGCCGATCGCTGCAGCGCGCGCCGTGGAGATCGGGTTGATCAATCGTATCGTTCCCGCCCCGCGGCTCATGGCCGCGGCGTTCGAGACCGCCGACGCCATTGCCGCCAACGCGCCGCTCGCGGTGCGCGAAACCCGCCGCGGCGTGCGCGAGATCCTGCACCTGTCGCTTGCCGATGCCTATCGCCGCCAGGAGGAGATCGGTCGTGAGCTGCGGCGCACCGACGATGCGCGCGAAGCGCAGCGCGCATTCATTGACAAGCGCCGGCCAGTATGGACGGGTAGGTAAGAGGACGACATGTTGCCTAGTGAGCTGCGCGCCGCGCTACAGAACAAAATCGAAGATCTGTTGTGGGGTGGACCGACGATGGCGCCGGTTCTCGAGCACGTCGCCCGCTACGCCGATGGCTTTCTGCTGGATCGCTACGATGAACTGCTCCTGCAGTCGCCGGGTGCGACTCCCGTACTCGCCAAACGTGGTGCCGATGACGGTATTGGGTTCGATCTCGACCGGTTGACGCGTTGCTCCGCCGGAACATTGGGGCACGCGGTGTTGCCCGTCCAGCGGCGGAACGGCGCTGGCGACGGAAAGGACGTTGTGCTGACGCGGCACACCGACGCGACCTACTTGCGGCAGCAGCTGCGCGCGCTGCGTAGCGTCTGGCGCATCGTCCTCGGCTACGGCGACGCGCCGTTCGACGACTGGGCCCTGCACGCCTTCACGGCGGCGCAAACCGCGAGCTTCGAAAGCTACCTGTGGATTGCCGTGTTGTTCGCCCGCGTCGGCTTCATCAATCCGGAAGCGACGATCGCGGTGCACGATTGCCTGGCGACGGGGTGGCTGCATGGCAAGGCGGCCCCCAATCTCCTGGCCGTCGATTGGGGCGAGCGCTGGGACCAGCCGGTGGCAGACGTGCGCGCCGAGCTTGGCGCGCCACTGACCGTGACCGGTGATGAACCGCGCCGCGCCGCGGCGTTGCCCTTGCTTCACACGCCGGGCCACTTGCCGGCGCAGCTTCCCGCAATGTTCTGGGACATGGTCGGTAGCGTCGTCGACCCGGCGACCATTACGCCCCGCATCGCGGCATTCGGGGTGACGTACGACGAAGAACTCAAGCATGCCTGCGCGCGCGCCATCGTGCTGCATGAAGGACAGGATGAGGTCGCCAGACAACCATGGCCAGAGCGTGTCGATATCAACAGTCTCAGCGTGCATCCCAAAGGCACGCTGGGCTATGAGTACTATCACCTCATCGTCGACAACGGCTTCGATCCCGAAGTGCTCAATCCCGATCATGTAACCGGCTTCCATCCCGGCCTCGACGGCACCAATCGCCGCATACTGCAGACGCACGAAGTGTGGCACCTCGTCGCCGGCTACAGCACCAGCCCGTTGCACGAGACGGCAATCTCGTCGTTTCAGCTGGCGCAGTTCGGCCACAACTATTCGGCGATCTTTCTGGCGACGACGTTCATGCTGCTGCTTTTCGGCGTGCCGGCGTTTGCCGATCCGATCATGCAGGTGATGTCGGAAGGATGGCGGCACGGCCGCGCGACGCGACCGTTGATGCTCCTCGACTGGTGGTCGCTGTGGCCGCAGCGCATTGACGATATCCGCCGCGAGTATGGCATCACGCCGTTCCAAAGCATCATTCCCGATCTTACCATTGGCTGACCGCGGGCGCGCGGGACGCCGCACAACCTGCCATCAAACGGCGTGGACACATGCCGTGTGCTGCTGTAGCAGAGGGACCATGGTATTCCGCTCGATGGTGACAGTCATGAGCGTATCGCTGCTGGCCATCGGCACCTCCTTTGGCGGCGCCGCGGGTCGGGTGTCCGCGCAGCCAAACCCGGGGATTGTGGTGAACGTGACCTATACCGGCGACCTCGGCCCGGTGAGCTCCGCGCGGCCACTCTGCCTGTGTATCTACACCGACCCCGATCTCAATGACGGCATCGGGTGCTACATTGCGTTCGCGAACGACGCGTCGTTTCCGGTTGCGCCGCTTTCCCCGACCGAGTACTTTTTCATCGCCTTCCTCGATCCCAACTTCGATGAGATCCTGAACCCGGGCGAATCGTTCGGCATCTACAACAACCGCCTCGCGCCGCCAGCCGACCCGGTGACCGCCGCGCCGGACATGCCCACCATCGACATCACTTTTGGCGACGAGAGTCTCACCCCAACCGTGGCGCCTTCCGAGACAGCAACCGAAACCCCGACACCGACCCCCACGCCGAGGTTCTGTGCCGGAGACTGCGATGGCTCCGGTCAGGTGACCGCCGACGAGCTCCTGATTCTCGTCAACATCGCGCTTGGCAACACACCGCTGCAGGCGTGCGCCGATGCCGATACGGACGGTAGCAACGCCATTGAGATCACCGAGATTCTCGTCGCGGTGCACAACGCGCTCTCCGATTGCCCCGGGTTAGCGTCAGACATGTGAGCCCGGGAACCATTCTCCCGATTGGCGACCACCGGAGCGCCATTCAGGAAATTGGCGAGGCACGCGAGGCGTGCCGGGTGAAGCTGTTCATGGAGCAGATCAACCAGGAGGAGGCGGCGCCATGCACGATCAGGCGCTGGTCGTGCGCTCAAGCTGCGGACCTTATGCCTTGGCGATGCGCCAGTGCATCGGGACGCGCTTGATCCCGCCGACGAAGCTCGAGCGCACGCGCTCCACCGGACCCGCCAGCGCGCACGACTCGAGACGGTTGCGCAGCTGGGCGAAGGCGTGGTGCAACTCCAGGCGGGCGAGATGCGCGCCGAGGCACACGTGCTCGCCCATGCCGAAGGCGATATGCGGGTTCGGCTGGCGGTCGATGCGGAAGGACGATGGGTCACTGAAGACGTCCTCGTCGCGGTTGCCCGACGGATAGAACAGGCACACCGACTGGCCGGTGCCGATGGTCTTGCCGCGCAGTGGGTAGTCGCGGGTGGCGGTTCGCGAGAACTGGATCACGGGTGTGGTCCAGCGCACGACCTCCTCGACCGCCCCTTCGAGCAGAGAGGGGTCGCGGCGCAGCTTTTGCCACTCGGCGGGATTCTCTAAGAATGCCAGCATGCCGCCGGTCATGGCGTTGCGCGTCGTCTCGTTGCCGGCGACGACGAGCAGGAAGTAATAGGACAGCAGCTCGACCGCCGGCAGCGGCGCGCCGTCGACCGCACCGTTGGCGACCACGCTCACGATATCGTCCGTCGGCTTGCTGCGGCGCTCGTCCGAGAGCTCGTGGAAGTACGTGAACAGCTCCCCCCGGGCGCGATCGAGTGTCTCAGAGGCGGTTGTCCCGTGCTGGAACTCAGGGTCCTGCGGCGCGATGATCTCGTTTGTCCAACGGAACAGCAGGTCCCAGTCGCGGCGGGGGACACCGAGCATTTCGGCAATCACCGCAATGGTGATACGCGCCGAGACATCGCGCACAAAATCGCCCGCGGACGTTTCGGCCGCCGCATCAAGCACCTCGCGGGTGACGCGTTCGACTTTGGCGTCCATCGCGCGGATGGCGCGCGGGGTGAACCAGCTGCTGGTGACGCGGCGGTAGCGGGCGTGATCGGGCGGGTCCATGTTGAGCAAGTGGCGCGCCGCTTCCTCTGGAGGTTCGGGAAGATCCTTGGTGAACACCGCCAAGCGCGGCGCGTTGAGAAAAGTCTCCGGCTGTTTGCCGATCTCGATGATGTCGGCGTGTTTGGTGATGGCCCAGAACGGATCGACGTTCGGCCGCTCGTACCAGAAGACGGGATGGTGACGCCGCAGCCACGTCCATTCAGGATGCGGATAACCGTGGCGTTCGTAATGTTCGGGCGTGACGAGGTCGAGAGTCCTGGGGTCAAAAGCGCGATCGTTCTCGTCCATGGCCGCTGCCTCCTCGGGAGCCGGAGATCGGTGCGTGAGGATACGCTGATTGGTAGGGTTGTGTCACGCCCTGTAGTACGCCCGTCTTCCGCCACGAGGCGCGTGTGAAGAAGCAGCGGGCTTCATGCTTCCCGCGCCCGCGAAACCACCTCGACGTGATCGCCCACGGCGACCTCGCCAGCCTCAACCACGCGCATATAGATGCCGCGGAGATTGCGATGCCGGAGATCCGGCTTGGAAACGAAGCGCAACGCGTCGGCGCCGAAGCGCGCTTGAAACTTGTGGCAGCCGTTATGGGCCTTCGGAGTCACCTCCAACATGGCTGCGCCGACGCGCACGCGGCTGCCCAGCGGCAGATTGCCGCGTGACAGATCGAGATCCAAAAGCAGATTGTCGCCGAACAAGACCAGCGGCTGCCCGTTGGCGATCAGCTCGGCGATGTCACGTTGCATGACCGTGATCTGACCCTCGGGATTGGGCGCTGGCCTGCGCCCCCACGTATCGCCCGGTACGCCGGTGTCGGCAGCCACGCGCACACGCTCGGGAGTTTCGCGCCGTCCGTTATCGGACCGTCGCACGATCAGTGCGACGCGACCGCTGTGTGCGGGCGCGCCGGGTCGCGCCGCGAGCGCCCGCTCGAGATGCTCGAGCGCCTGATGACACGTCGGGTCGCCGACTGATTGCGAGTCGATGTGGACGGTTTCGTTTTGCATGTCTCCGAAGCTCCTGTCGGGACGCCATCCTGCAATTCGATTGGCCACTCGGCAAGCACGCCGAATCCACGTTTGTCATGTTCGGGCGGTGTTGCACCGCTTGAAGTGAGAGCTCATTTCCGATGAGGTTTGGAGGTTTACAAGGAGTGCCTTGCCGTGCGTTCTGGTGGTCTTCGTGTCCTGCGTGGTGCAGCCCTTTGTCAGATCCGGATCAGCTGGGTGTCGGGTGACGCAAAGCGCGCTCGATACTGGCTTCCAGAACCGCGCGCTCGTGCACGCCTTCGAAGCGTTCTTGCCCAATCCACAACGTCGGCAGACCATGGATGCCGGCCGACGTCGCTTCCTTGGTGTCGGCGCGCAAACGGTTGGCGATGCGCTCGGAGTCGACACAGCTGCGGAACTCATTGCGGTCGAGCCCGAGGCTGACGGCGATTTCCTCGCAATCCTCCCGCCCAAGATGCTGCGCCTTGAAGAGGCGATCTGCCATCTCCGCCGCCTTGTCCCGGTCGGCGGCGCAACAGTAGGCGCGCGCCGCGTCCAAGGCGTGCTCATGTTGGGGCAAGGGCATTTGCTTGACGACCACGTTGACCCGGTCGGCGTAGCTCGCCAACACACTGCTGAATTGCCCGTACTGCGCGCGGCAGGCCGGGCACTCGAAGTCGACGAACTCGACGACGGTGACCCGGCCCGGTCGTTGCTCCCGCAACACGACCGGCGGCACTTCGCTGCGCGCCTCCACGTGAGCGCCGGCAAGGTGTGCGTGCCAGCCGAGCGCGCCGCCGGTGACAGCCACCGCCGCGACGAGGTGCGCCGCCGCGCCTTGTAGCCGAAGGGGCGCGGGAGCAGCGCCGCGTGCGCTGAAGGCGGTTACACCGAGGAGCAGTGCGGAGACGTCCACCACGAGACACATGGGACAAAACGCGTGCAGGACGAACGCTTGAATCGCCAGATAGCTCAGCCCTGCGACGCTGCCGGCAAGACTCAATGGGAGGAGCAACCGCCGGCGCGCTCGTGGGATGGCGATGGCGCACAACGCGATCAAGAAAAACAACACCCCGATCAGAGGCAGGGGTATGCCGAATGGCGCGGCGTATGGCGAGTTGCGGACGACGCCGCAGCCGCCATCTGCCGTACAAAGAATCGGATCGCGATACTCCGCGACCAGCAATGCGCTGGTCCCGAGGCCGGAAAAGACCGCGGCGCGCAGGACACCCTCACTCAACCTTCGGTTCATCGTCGACTCCACCTTGTCGGCATTCCTCGTTTCACCGGCGATCGAGAGCATCGCGCCCTCCGTCTCGCCGATCGCGAGAACATACACCACGACGCGGCGCAGTTCGAGTTCCGGAGACGGATAGCGCGCACGAAAACCGCAGGTGCATGGCGTCATCGTCGCGCGCTTTTCTTTTCCAGGCACGTTCTTCTTGACCGTCCACGATAGCTCGTGGGATAGAGCCGCATCCGGGCCAGGCCTGCCGAAGGCGTCGTGCACCGGGCCCAGCCCGGGTCCGACACGAACGATTGCCGCCACGATGCAAGACCGGACCTGTCCCCCCGGTACGGTGGCGAGCACGCAATCGATCTCGGTCACGATGAAGCACAGGCGCGCCGCCGTGTCGGTGCCGCTGACATTCAGCAGCGGCGCGTTCTGGATTCCTTCCCGCACGTCGCCGGCACGCTGCACACCGATTGTCACGGCCGTCGATAAGGGAGCGGACGCCGGCCCACATGTGACGCAATTCGCCGTCGACGTCATGGATGCGAACGATATCTAGAACCGTCCGCAGAGCCGGGACTTCGCGCCACTGACACATGGTCGACGGCGCGGCAAGATGAGGCACTCCGACCGCGCCCAGCAGGGCAGCCGGTGCCTCATCGTTTTCCGCCGTCGTGTTGTCCAGACCCACCGCCGCTGCGACGACCGCCGCAGGTCGATCTCACCCCCGCATCTAGCCAAGCCGCGAAAACGGGCGTAGAGCTTGAGCGAACCGCTGTATGGCTCTGCTGGACCGGAAGGGGGCTTGCATGAAGATCCTGCTGATCGCGCCAAAAAACCCCGAGTCGTTCTGGACCTTCGACCGCATTCTCCCCAGCCTCGACAAGAAGTGCGTCTTTCCAAACCTGTCGCTGCCGACGGTGGCTGGGATCACGCCGCGCCAGCACACCGTGGTCTTGTGCGACGAGAACGTCGAGCCCGTGGATTTCGACAGCGACGCCGACATCGTCGGCATCACCGGTTACGTGATCCACAAGCAGCGCATGTTCGCGATCATTGCCGAGCTCAAGCGCCGCGGAAAATTCGTGGTCGCCGGCGGACCATTCGCCTCGCTGTGCCCGGAGGAGCTGCGCGACAAGGTCGACGTGCTCTTTGTCGATGAGGCCGAGTACAGCTGGCCGCAGTTTCTCGCCGACTATGAGGCTGGTAGCTGGCAGGCAGAATACCGGCAAGCCGAGAAGCCGAGCATGCATGACTCGCCGCTGCCGCGCTTCGATTTGTTGAAGATCGATCAGTATCGCACCATGACCATCCAGTTCGCGCGTGGGTGCCCGTTCAACTGCGAGTTCTGTGACATCATCGTCATGTACGGCCGCCGCCCGCGCACCAAAACGGTCGAGCAGGTGATGGCGGAGGTGGTTGAGATCCATCGGCTCGGGATCCGTAACATCTTCGTCGTCGACGACAACTTCATCGGGAACAAGAAGGACGCCAAGGCGTTGCTGCGCGCGCTCGCGGAGTGGCAGGGGTCGCGCGGTTACCCGCTCGAGCTCATGACCGAGGTGACGTTGAACATCGCTCAGGACGACGAGTTGCTGCACCTGATGCGGGAGGCCAACTTCACCACCATCTTCGTCGGCATCGAGTCGCCGCGCGCCGCCAGCTTACAAGAGACGCACAAGACGCAGAATTTGCGCGAGAGCATTCTCGACTCGGTGCATCGCATCCAACGCGCCGGTATGGAGGTGATGGCCGGCATGATCGTTGGGTTCGATCACGACGACGCCTCGATTTTCGACGAGCAGTTCGATTTCATTCAAGACGCCCGCATTCCGGTGTCGATGACCGGCATGCTCAATGCGGTGCCGAAGACGCCGCTGTACGACCGGCTCAAGGACGCCGGGCGACTGATCGCCGAGTCGGTGGGCGACCAGTTCGTGTTCACCAACATCGTGCCGTCAGGTATGTCACGCGCGCAGCTCTACGACGGCTACAAGCAGCTTCTCGAACGGCTCTACGGGTATCGCAACTATCGCCGCCGGACGATGCAGCTCATTCTCAACAAAGGGACGCAGATCGAGACGCGGCTGGTTGCCGGCGCACAGGATCTGCGCATCTTCCTGCGGGTGTTGTGGCACTGCATGCTGCGCGCGTCGCCACGGCGCGCATGGTTCACGCTGTCCTTGATGGTCGAGACGGCGCTGCGCCGGCCGCGTGCTTTCCGCGACGCCGTCACCTTCGCGTTGATCCACAAACACCTCTACGAATACATGCGCGACACCTGCCGCCAACTCGACCAGCTCGCCCAGCAGATGAAGCAGCTGCCGCAGCCGTGAACACAATGCCGAATGGTGAATGTTAAATGGTGAATTAAGGTCCAATCTTCAATTCACCATTCACCATAGGATGTTGTCAGCGTGTGTTCGCGTACACCCGACGCAGCCGTTCCGGCGACACGCCCCAGAAGTACGCGGCCCGCAGGGTCCACATCAGGAGGATGGTGCGCACGACGCCGTTCTTTTGCCAGCGCCGGGCCGACGTGATGACGCGGGCGCGCAGGCAGGCGATGCGACCGGCGCGCTTCATGCGCCGGGACAAGTCGACATCCTCCATCAACGGCATGTCCGCGTAACCGCCAAGCTGTTCGAAGACGTCGCGGCGGATGAAGATCGCCTGGTCGCCGGTGGCGATGCGGCTCCACCGCGAACGCACATTGATGAGCTCGCCGGTGAGCCACAGCAGCAGGCTCGACGGCTCGAGCTGGACGTCGAAGCGCCCCCCGACGGCGGCGGCGCACGCCGCCGTCACGACAGCGGCAAAACCTTCCGGCAACCAGGTGTCGGCGTGCAGGAACAGAAGGATCTCGCCACTGGCGTACGCGGCACCCGCGTTCATCTGTGCGGCGCGGCCGCAGGGCGCGGACACCACGCGATCGGCGCGTGACGCCGCGAGCGCGCGGGTGGCGTCCATGCTGCCACCGTCGACGACGATGATCTCGTGCACCCCGGGTTGCCGCGCCCGCTGCAACGTCGCGGCCAGCACGCTTTCTTCGTTCAAGGTGGGGATGATGACGGAGACCACGGGCGGCTTGGGGGCGTGGAGTTTGAGGGCGTGGGGATCTTTCAAGCCCTCAAGCCCTACATCTTCAGGAAAAGTTCCCGGCCGGACTCGCTCGTCAACTGCGTGATCGTGGTGATCTTGTCGCTGAAGTCCTTGAGCGCACCGAGCGAGTTGGAGCCGACGTCGATGAGCACGGAGAATAGCGAGAAGCCCAGATCCTCCTTGACGCGCTTGAAGTCGCGCAGCCATTCAGGGTCAACGCGGCATTCACCGTCGGTGATGAAGACGATATCGCCACGGCGGTGCCGCGAGCGCTGCAGACACTGGAGTGCCGCCGTCAGCGGTTTCTGGAAATCCGTGCCACCGCCCGGGAAGTACTCTGCCAGCTCGAAGACCTTGCGCATATCGGCGGCGTAGCGCTGCCGGCCGTTGAGGTCGAGCACCTGCAAGGGCATGTCGGCTGAGGCGAAACAGATCGAGCGGAACAGCCGGCGCTGGCGTTGCGCGATGTCGAGCAGTGTCAGCGACACGGCTTTGGACCAGATCTCCTTGTCGCCGGCCATTGACGAGCTGCCATCGAGGCAGACGATCATCGGGCCTTTGCCTTTTTCTTCGACGGCGCGCAGGGCGTACTGCAGGAGCTCGGCTTCGACGAAGCGGCGGGTAAAGTCGCGCCGCAGGATCGGCTGGCGGAGCGCCAGCAGCTCGTGTGGTAGCAGGCGGCTGAGCTCGGCGCCGACGCCGACCTCGTACATCTCCTCGTTGGCGCGCTCGAACAGATTGCGGCGCAAGGCCAGCGCCTGTTGCCGCATGCGGCCGACCATCTGCGCGAGCTTCTTCAGCTTGGCGTTGTCGGCAAGCTTCTTGCCAAGCTCGATCTGTGCGCCGGCCGAGGAACGCTCGCCGTTGCCGAGATGCACGCTCCAACTGTCCGACTCGGCGTTCGACTCTTCGAGCTCCTGCAGCACGCGCTGCGCCTGCGCATCGAGCCGGGCGCGATTGCGTTCGACGTTCTCGCCAGCGGCGGCGCGCACCTGCTGCGCCTTCTGGTCCAAGCGCCGACCGGCAGCGTGTGCATCACGCCGCATGCGTTGCGCCAAGTCGTCGAGCTGGCGCTGCGTTGCCGGCGTGGCTTGTTGGCGCAGGTCGGTCGCCGTGTCGGCCTGTGCCTCCTGGGCGGCGATTTCGGTCTCCTGTTGCTCGAGATTCCAAAAGTCGAGCATCTCGGCCCGCGTCAGGACGCGTTCCGATTTCAGCAAGCTGAGCAGCCGGTCACCGAGCAGCACCGTGGCCAGTCCGGCGCGCGTTTCATCCAACACCGTC
>CAZTDK010000106.1:0-12559 GCA_964611965.1 uncultured Binatia bacterium (SeqCode)
GTCAGGTCGACGCCGCGCTGCGTGCGCACGGCGGCCGTGAATGCCGAGAGTTCCACAGTGACCGTTCCCAACCCCGCGGCGGTCCCGTCGAGAAAGACGAGCCGGTAATAGGCGACCTCCGCGAACGCCGTCGGCAACGCGAGCGATCCATACCAGATGCCGCGCTCGGACCGCGTGCCGAAGCGCGACCCGTGCGGCAAAGGGGGATGCCGGAAGGACGTGGAGAGCAGGAAATGGAGGTGCGTGAACGCACGGTCGGCAGGCAGCGGCGGCTTCACCGTCTCAAGCAGGCGCTCCAGGATCTCCTGCTCCTCGTCGGAGTCGACGAGCTTGCGGGTCGACGTGATGAACTGCGATTCGACGACGCGCCACGGGTTGAGCGTGAGCGTCGCGAGCTTCAGGCCGGCGGTCGGAATCATTTCTACTGCCCCATCCGCGGTGGGTCGCTGTACCCTGCCAAACTCGAGAAGTCGCTTAGGCGTTTGCGATTGGCAGTGTGTCGCTCCTCAGTAGAGTCCTCGCGACGGCACCGCATAGCGACCAATCCTGTCCTGAGGCTCCCCGAAGGGGGGAGCGGCCAATCGAAAAGGCGCCGCCGGCCTCAAAGTTTGCCGCGCATGGCGTCCAGATATTCGGCGACATGCACGAGGCCCTCGACCGTCTGCACGCGTGTGGCGGGAATTCCGCCGAGGTGCGTATTTGCAGCGTGGAACCAGGCTCGTACGTCGAGCTCCTTGCCGCCGAGCAACGCGTCCAGCGCCCGGAAGATACGGATGAGCAGCAGCGCACATTCCCCTTCTTTGGTGTCCGGCTGCAGCGCCCGCGCCCCCGCGGCGAGGCGCGACATGGTCGCCGCGCTGACGCCGACGATCCGCGCCGTGTCTTTCTGTGAGAGCCCGAGCAGATCGGCCGCCCGGAGCAAGGCCCGACCCAAGACGGCACGCGAATCGGGAGCGGAACGGGATGCACTGGCGGAGTGGGTGGTCATTTCGAATGCAACCGTAGCGTTTATTCATTTCATTTGCAATTGCGGGAAATGGCGCCGTTTCGTTCCCGATGGAATCGCATGCCTCGGAGTCGAGTGCATTCGGTCTCGTTGCTGTCGAATAAACCGCGCCGGCTGAGTTGCACGAGCCTCCCGCCACCTTTATGAAGACGAGTCTCACGGTTTGTGGAGGAATGATGGACGTGACTACGCAGGGAAACAGCAGCGCCGACACCCATACCTACGGCGTCCTGGCAACACGACTGGCGGCGGCGCTCGGCGCGGCGCGGACGGCACTGGAGCCACACGCCGAGCATCTGCCGGATGGTACGGTGACCGATCTGGATGGGCTGCTTGAAGAGCTGGCGCGCCGTCGCATCCGCGTGGCCATCTACGGCGAAGTGAAAGCCGGGAAGTCGACATTGCTGAACGCCCTTGCGGGAGCCCCACTGTCACCCGTCGCCTTCGAGCCGCTGACCTCGGTGCCGATCCACGTGACCTACGGCCCGGCTACCGCCTGGCGTGTGGGCGGTCGCCAACTGCAGAGCGTCACCGACCTCGAACAGCTCATGCGCGCCGGCGACGGTGTACCCGCGGCGGTCGTCGCGGAGACCAATCTCGACCTGTTGCAGCTCGGCGGGCAGGTTGATCTCGTCGATACGCCCGGTGTCGGCAGCGATGCGCAACACGACGCCATCAGCGACGCGGCGGTGCATGCGCTCGATGCCGTGGTGCTGGTCGTGCGCTATCCGGCGTTGTTCACCCAGTTCACGCGGCGCCTCGTCGAAGGCCTCGACGCCGACATCGGCAAGCTGTTCGTTGTCTGGAACCTCGACGCGGCTTGCACTGAGCTGACCCCGGCGGAACGGGAACGGCACGCCGCGGACCTGCGCGCCCACGTGGCCGGCGCTCACGAGCTCTTCCTGGTGGACGCCCGCTTCGGGTTTGGCCTCGAAGCGTTCACCGATGCGCTGCGCCGCTTCGTCTCGTCCGGTGGCCGCGACATCATTGCGATCCGCGAAGCGGCAAAGCACGCGCGTCCACGCCTCACCGCGGCTCAGAACGTGCTCACCGAACGGCGCACGGCACTTGAGCGGACTCTCGCCGAGACGCGCCAGCGGCTCGAGGCTGTCCAGGCGGAGGCGACGGTGGCCGAGGCCGCGGCGCGCACGCGGTGCAGCGACCTCGACGCGGCGGTGGCAGGCCTCGCGCAAGCTGGCGCGGCGACGGCAACGCAGCTTGCCGCCAGCTTCACGGCGCAGCTGCACGCGGCACGCCGCCGCTGGATCCGCAGCGCCGACCTCGCCGAGCTGGACGACACGGTCACCAAGGCGATCGACCAGTACGCCGACGCCGTCGAGGCGGCGTGCCGGTCCACTTACGAGGCCGTGCAAGCCGCTGCGGCGAATTTCGGCAGCGCGGTGCCCAGCCCCGCGCGTGGCCGGGCACCGCTCGCTGCTGGGCCCTGGGCGCCGGATGAGCGACGGGACCGCGCCACCAACGGTCGCTTGGCACTGCTGCGCCGCGCGCTGTTTCGACGCTGGTATCTCCCCGGGCTCACCAGCCTCGAACAGGTGGCGATGCCGGAAGATCTGCAAACGCAAACCGCGTGGCGCGATGCCTTGGTGGCCGCCGCAAACAAGGGCGCAAATGACGCCCTGACGCGCCAGCTGAATCAGATTGCGCAGCGTGCCGCCACCGAGACCCAGAAGATCAAGACCGCAACCGACTATGCCTCCAAGGACGCCGAAGCCATGCAGCTGCGCCAGCACCTGCCGGTGATCACCGATCAACTCGCGGCCATCACCACCATCGCCAGCGAGGGCCGCGCCCTGCTCGCCGCAAGCTAGCCCTGCGGGCGGCATATCTTCTAGGGTCCGTTCCCCCCTTCGGGGCGCCTCAGGACAGGATTGGTCGCTAGGGGCTGCCAAGCCCGATTAAAGGCTCTTGCGCCAGACGAACCGTCGGCGCCGGCTCGCGGCTCGCATTCTCGATTGCATCAATGCGGCGCCCGATATCGCCAACCTCTTCGGCGAACAGCCGTCGTTGGGCCGCCAACTCGGGAGTCCCAGGCTCGACGAGGCCGCGGCTGCGTGCCAGCCGCAGCGCATTCTCGAAGAGCATCTTGGAGACCGACTCGGCGCTGTGGGCGCGGCGCTGCAGGTGATACTGCTTGCCGCGCGTCATACAACGAGACAAGAACGTCCGCTCATCGAGTGCGCTGTCGACCGGCTCGCCCACGAGCGCGTCCGCAACGATGCCGTATGCATCGACATAGGGCCGCAGGATGCGGTGGGCATTGAGCGGCCGGATCGCTCTCAGTACCGCTTCGATCGCACCGGCACCGCCTCCCAGGCGGGTTTCCCACTGCGCATCGTGCGATGCCAACTCCGTGCGGATTTCGTTCCGGAACACCTCGCGGCTCGGAAAAAAGAACTCGAACTTGAAGAGGTCGCGCAAACGCAACGTCTCATCCCAGAAATGCTCGGCGGTCTCTCCGCCACGCCACAAGGCCAGCTCCGCGATCGCGCCATTGATGAAGAAATGAATGATCGTGTTGCGATAGTAGGCGGCCGTCAGCAACTGATCCGCGGAAATGGAGTACACGGCCTCGGGACCTTCGGCGAAGCGGGAAATCACGCCGCTGTCGACCAACGCATCGAGGGCATGACGCACGCCCTCGTGGGTATCGAGATCGAGCTCGCCCGTGGTGGGTAGATTGCGGCGGCGGACATACTCGGCGAGGTCGCGCAGCAGGGCGACCGTTTCGTCGACTGTCACGGCACGGTCGAGTGTACCAAGCAGGGCCAGCGTCACCAGGGACGTCGGCGTGATCGGCGTGACGCGATTGATGCGCAGCGACACGGCGAAGGCCAGCTTCTGCACTGCCAGGCTCTGCTCGTCGGCATTGGGCTCGCCGCTCGGATCGGGCGGGCCGAGCGTTTGCGCGAGCGACAGCGGCTCACCGAAGCTGATATGGATATTGCCGTAGCGCCGCCGCAGTCGCCGCAGCACGCGCAAGAACCATCCAAAGCTTTCGCGCTGCTTGACGGCGCCGCGCTGCTCGGCCACGTAGTCGCCGACATCCTGGATCTGATCGTAGGCAATCGCCGTGGGGATCAGGTACACGTCCTCGCTCTTGCCGCGCCGGTAGGCATCGGCGACGTACGCCAACAAGCCGAAGTGTGGTGGCAACAGCTTGCCCAACCGTGACCGGCCGCCTTCGATGTACCACTCCAGCGGGAAGCGTTTCTCGATCAGGTAGTCGATATACTGGCGGAGGACGAACTTGTAGACGGCGTTGTCCTTGAACGTGCGGCGGATGAAGAACACGCCGCTGCGCCGCATCAGCCCACCCATCGGGAAGAAGTTCATGTTGATGCCGCCGGCGGTGTGGTTCGGCGGATGGCCGTTCTCATGCAGCGCGTACTGCAGCACGAGATGATCGAGGTTCGACTTGTGCGACGGCAGGAACACCACGGGATAACGTTGCGCCAGTGCGTAGAGCCCTTCGAGCTGCGAGCGATCGTAGTGCAGCGCCTCGCTGTACCCGAGGGTGTAGATGTAGCGAATGATGTTGGCGACCAGGTCGATGACGTAGGTGCTGTGCGTGGCAGCGATCTCGTGCAGGTTGCCGGCGGCCTCGCGGGCCACGCTGTCTTCATCGCGGCCGAGATCGCGTGCCAGCCGTGCGATGCCGCCGCGCCACCCCGGGCGCGCGAGGATGTCCTCATGGACCAGGCGCGGCACTTTGTAGCGCGTGCCGCGCAAGCGGCGCTCGGCACGTTCGAGCGCCAGCGCCGCCTGGCGCGCGACAAACTCGGGCAGCCCGGTGGTGAGGCCGACGTCCGCGCCGCCGGCGCGGTGCCAGCGTTGGCGCAGCTCGGAGACCGTCGCGGGCTCGCCGGCGACGATGCAGCAGCGGTCTGGATGCCGGCGCTGCACCCACGCCTGCCGCAGGCGACCCGGATCGCGGGGATCGCCAAACGTCAGCAGGTCGCGCAGCCGCACGGCATGCACGCCGCCGCGCCGTTTGGGATGCCAGGCAATACGCAGCGGGACGAGCAACGGATCGTCGTCCGTCGCCAGACGGGCTTCGAGCCGTGGGTCGAGCCGCCGCTGCCGCCGGCGTGACGGTGGCAATGGCAGCGTCTCGATGTCCGGCGCGCCGATGCCATCGGGGCGGTGGCGGGCGATCCACTCTTTCAGCAGGCGTTCCTCGAGCGGGCTTGCCGCGTCGAGCAAGAAGACGAGCCGCCGCCCCTGGGCATCGGGCCAACCGTCTCCCACACTCATGGCCCAGCCCTCGCCCGCCGTGGCGCCACGACTGGCCTTTCCGCCAAGACGACCTCGGCAAGCCGCAATGCCTCGCCAACCGACCATGCCTGAAACGGGCAGCCGCGCGGTGTGTGCGGCGGTTCGGCGTCGGCGATCTCCGGGAGGTGGCCGATGCCGGCGACGTCGAGATGCTGCAGCAACGGCTCGAGAAAACGCGTGCGTGCCTCGCGCTTGACCTCCAGGGTCGCGCCACGCACGCGCACCCAGGCCTCTACGAACGGGCCCAGCAGCCACGGCCACACAGTGCCTTGGTGATACGCGCCATCACGTTCGCGCACGTCGCCGATATACTGGGGCGTGTATCCCGGCGCGCCGGGTGCCAACGAGCGCAGGCCCAGCGGCGTCAGCAGGCGCGCTTCCACCGCATCGACGATCTGGCGTGCGGCCGCGCCGTCCAACAGCGCAAACGGCAGACCACCGACCGCAAAGATTTGATTTGGGCGAAATGCGGTGTCGACCTTGCCAGGTTCGTGATTGACGTCGATGACATCGTAGAGGCACCCGGCGGCAGCATTCCAGAAGCGGTCGACGAACGCGGCGCGTCCGCGTTTGTAGATCTGCGCCCAGAGCTCCGACCAGGTGCCCCCGATACGCAGCGCATTGAGCCACAAGGCTTGCACTTCGACGGGCTTGCCGGTGCGCGGCGTCACCACCCAGTCGCCCACCTTGGCATCCATCCAGGTGAGCTGTACGCCAGCCTCGCCTGCTGCCAGGAGGCCGTCGTCGGCCATGCGAATGCCGTAGCGCGTGCCGCGCGCGTAGCCCGTGAGGATGGCCTCGATCGCCGCTTGCAACGCTTTGCGTTCCAGCGCTGCCAGTGTACGTTCCTGCACCCTGACGGCCTGCAGGAAGTCGTGCACGGCAACCACGAACCAGAGTGAGGCATCCACGGCGTTGAACTCCGGCGCATCGCCGGCGTCCGGGAAGCGGTTCGGCAACATGCCTTCTGACACCGCGCTGGCCCATTGCAAAAGGATCGATCGCGCATCGTCGAGCCGGCCGGTCGCCAGGCACAAGCCGCGTAAGGCGATGAACGTGTCGCGGCCCCAGTCGGTGAACCATGGGTAGCCGGCAACGATGGTCTCCCCCGCCGCGCGCCGGACGAGGTAGGCATCGGCGGCGCGATGCAAGCGCGATGGAAACTGGCGGCGGCGCCGCTCGCTGTCGCGAAGCTTTGCCGCCCATGCCACGGCCGCCGGCGGTGTCGGGGATGCCTGACCCGCGGCCTCCGCCGCAAGCACCCACACCGCTTCACCGGCCGCAAGATCCCAACGGAAGATCCCGGGCGATGCCAGGTCTTCCACCGCATCCAGCCCACGGGCGCGCTCCGCCGTATAGAGAAAATTCCGGAACCACTCGGGGTCGTGGTGATACGAGCCGTTTGATACCGCGAGCACCGACGGTACACTCGGATACGGACGCCAGCGGACCTGCTCGCCGCTGACGTCGGCGTCGAAGCGCAAGGCCGAATTCTCATGATGCAGCGAATGGTAGTCGCGACCCGACAGGAACGGCCGCACGGCCAGGGTCACCCCGGGATGTGGTTCAAGCAGCCGCCAGGACACCAGGACCGTTGGCGTGGCGTGCGCGGCGACGATCTGCTGCTCAACGCGAGTGCCGTCATCGAGGCGGAAAATCCACCGCGGCCACGGGTCGGGTTCAAAGGCCTCAATGCGCTGTGCTCCGTCAGGATAGGTGATGCCCGGCAGATACAGCTGCGACGACAGGGCGCTGCGGCCGTTCGGCGTCTCCACCCACGCATCGCAACCATTGACCAAGACGAAGCGGTCAGTCGGTGGCCGGGTGGCCGTCAGCAGCAGGGCATGGTAACGCCGGGTGCGCGCACCCCCGACCGTGCCCGAGGCAAAGCCGCCGCGGCCATCGGCTTCGAGCCATTCGGCATTGCTATCCAACGGGGATCACCTCCATTGATCGCTCGCGGAGCAGGGAGAACCGGCATTCAGCTTCGCCGTTCCCGGTTGCCGCGAGGCGAGACAATGTCACAGTCAGCCGACGCGGGAAACCGTGTTCGCTCCGTCCTTCCAGAAATTTTTCGAGAGCCGTATCACTACGGCGTCTTCTGCACTTCGGCATTGACCGACGAGCGCGCGACAGGTTACGGTGAAGTCGTTTCGGAAGCCCGTTTCAGGAGAGGGCAGCGTGAGGTTTGATAGCGAGACGTCAGCGGCCGTGGCGCGCCGGGTGCGCGCCCAATTCCGCCGGTGCTGGCGCAATGCCGCACTGGCCGTGAGCCATCTCGGCCCCGATGCGCGCTACGTGGAGGGGTGGATCGTCACCGATGGCCGGTCTCCGTTCGTGATCGAGCACGGATGGTGCGAGGCGGCGGGGCGTGTCATCGACCCAAGCTATACGCCCTACGTCAGCCGTTACCGGCCGCCGGTCGGGTACTACGCGGGGATGCGATTCGATGCGCGGGAAATCGCCACGGCCATCGAACGCCGGAGCCTCCCGCTGGCGTGGGTACGCGATCAACCGGACTACCGACACGCCTTCGAAGCCGCATGGCGTCATGCCGCTCATCGCTGCCATACCGAACCCTGGTCACCGACACGCATCGTGCATTGCCGCCGGGAAGCGTACGATGTTTTTGTCGGCCGCCCATCGGTGTGGGCCAATCCGTTCTTCATCGGACGCGATGGCGCGCGTGAAGAAGTGATCGAGAAGTTCCGCTGGTGGTTCATTCGCCAGCCCGCCTTGTTGCGTGAGGTTGCGACGCTGCGCGGCCAGATCCTTGGGTGTGACTGCAAGCCACTGGCGTGTCACGGCGATGTGCTGGCGGAGCTCGCGGACTTGCCGCTCGAAGGATTCGCGGGCGCGCTGCGCCACAAATCCGAAACCGCGAATCACGTCATGCCCCTTGGCGGCCCATCACCAGCTGGGGCCGACATCTAACATATCCGCGCCGCGGTGACCTGATCCCTTCTCGCCGGTATCGCAGATGTGCCGGTGCGCGCCCCAGCGCCGGCTCTGTGAAAAATTGTCACGAGGGCTTGGCAGAATGTTCCACCGCGCGTACAATCCCTCTCGTTACATCGTCGCTCCACTGCAGCACGTTTCGTTGGCTTCGCGTTTGCTGAATTCCCCCGAGACATTCTTTGGGGGGCCGAGGTGAATCATGAGCGTTCTGCCCAAGGCCATCGCGCACGTTTCGTTTCCAGGCGGGGGAATGTTTCTTCCCGCCCGCAGTCCCTACGACCGCCAGATGCTTGTCGAGCACATCGCCGACCGCGTGCGGAGTAAGGGAAACGTCCAGGTATTGCTCGACGAGCAACGGTGGATGGTGCACCTGACTCGCGGGCCATCGCGGACGCAGTGTTCGAGCTGCGGTGAAGCGGTCGACTCGACGTGTCATCGCGCCGCCGACGACGGCGTCGCGTATTGTCTCTCTTGCGCGTTGGGACCTGTCAGCGACCTGACCACGCTGTACCACGTTCCACATCGCCACGCCGGCTGAGGCCGCAGCCGCGCCCGAAAGTGGCGCGACCAAGCGTCTGCCGATTCAGAAACCGCAGCAAGCGTCCGCAAACAACATTAGCGCCCTGTGAATTGCGGTGTGCGGCGCTCCATGAACGCCACCATGCCTTCGCGGGTGTCTTCCGATTGGGTCACCAACGCCTGTGCCGTCGCCTCTTCCTCGAGGGCCGTTTCGAATGAAGACTCGAGCGAACGATTGAGCAGACGCTTCGACATGCCGATCGCGAAGGTCGGTCCTTTGGCCAGGCGTTCCGCCCACTCACGCGTGGTGGCAGTCAGTTGATCCGCCGGCACCACCTGGCTCGCCAGACCGATCCGGAGTGCCTCGCTCGCGGTCAGATCGTCGCCGAAGTACACCAACTCTTTCGCCTTCTGCAGGCCAATGAGGCGCGGCAACAGAAAGGCTCCGCCGGCGTCGACGGCAATACCACGACGTACGAAGACCTCGATGAAGCGCGCTTCCGCCGCGGCAATGACGAAGTCACTGGCGAACGCCAAGTGTGAGCCCAGCCCGGCGGCGACGCCATTCACTGCCGCGATCACTGGCTTCTCCAAGTCCCACAGCGCGCGGATCAAGCGCTGCGAGCTACCCTTCATCACCTCGCGACTGGCGCCGGGGCCCGTCGGTCCTTGACCGCGCGGGCCGGAGAGATCCGCGCCAGTGCAAAAGCCCTTGCCGCTACCGGTCAGCACGAGGCAGCGGATGCTGGCGTTCGTCCGCGCGTCGGTCAATACGTGAATCAACTCGTCGCGCATCTCCGCGTTCATCGCGTTGCGCTGCTCCGGGCGATTCATGGTTACCCAGGCAACGTCGTTTTCGAGGTTGTAGAGAAGCGCTTTGAAATCGGACATCGGGGAGACTCCTTGTGGGGCTTGGGGGCTTGAGGGCTTGGGGCTTGAGGGAACACTTCAACACAAGCCCCCAAGCCCCCAGGCCCTCTTGTTCACTTTCCGAAACGCTGCAATGTCGCTGAGTCGAAAAAGCTCGGCTCGTAGTGCACACGGCGATCGTTGGGAACGTCTTTACCCTTCGGAAGCAGGCCGGCCAGCGTGGCGCGGTTTGCCTTGATGTTCTCGGCGCATTGGAAGGCAAAATTGGACCGCCACAGGTTCTCCATGGTGCCGTCCGGTCGCTTCAGCGGTTGCCGCTGATAGGCAACGACTTGCAGGGTATTGAGCAGCTCGCCGGTCCAGCCAAACTTGCGGCTCCAGGCCCCTTGGTAGGTTTCCTTGTCCACGTAGAGCTGGATCTTGCCGAACAGGTAGTACTTGTCCTTCGGTGTCCCCTCGATGATCCAGCACGGCCGCCGCGCCAGCGCGCCTTGAATCGGCGCCCAGGCGACGCCCTTCCACTGCGGGTCTTCGTAGCCGACAACCGGTGTGTTATCCCAAACGGAGCGCCAGCCGCCGGTGGGCAGCCATACCTGCGTGCCGATGCCGGCAAAGCTGCGCGGATCGACGATGCGCAATGTCTCGGCTTCGCCCGCGAACTTCCAGGTGAAATCCTCGGGCTTGCCGTCGAAGAATGGGCCATCATCCTGACTCATATCCGAGCCGAGGAAGCCATCGGAACGATTCGCGGGACTGACGGCACGGACGCGACGAAGGGCCGGAACGTACACCCAGTTCGAGTCGCGCTTGTCGGAGTCGCGGTACCGCCACGTCAGTGCCGCGGTGCCGTTGAGATCCGCGGGCGTGGTCGCGACAGCGATGAATTGCCCCGACAGGTTGGCGGGGTTCGGCATGCGATACAGCGGGTTCTGGCCGTCGTAGAAGAGGAAGTGGACGTCTTGCGTAGCGGCGCGGTCGACACCCTGCGGATTGACCCAGTTGAGCAGCGTGAGGTTGTGGCTATTGCCCTCGTTCCAGTATTCGTAGACGAAATTCCACAGCACCTGGATGCCCGCCGTCGGGTCTTTCGGATCAATATCGGGAAACGGCAAGCCGTAGATCAGCGGCGGCTGCTTGCCGGTGGCTTTGTCGATGACCGTTCCTTCCTGGTTGACGTTGTAGTGCCCGCGGTTGGTCTCGGTCGCTTCCTTGAATTGCGGGTCCCAGAGATATACACCCTGCGGCCAATCAACGATCTTGTTCACATACTCGCCGTCTTTGTAGTGGCGCAGGATTTCCGGTGGGAGAAGGTCCTTGGCAAGCTCCCAGTTTTCTTTACCGAGGACTTGCCCCGGCTGCAGGCCACTTTCCTTGGCTTGCTTAGCGAGCATCTCCTTATCAGGGGGTGGGGCCGACTGCGCCCGAGCGGCCGCCAGTGGCCACAGCAAGAGTGTCGTCGCAACAATCCAGCCGACTGATTTACGCATCGTTGTTCCTCCCCCGACTCATGCTACCCGCTGGCGCGCGCCTGCGCTGCCAGTTGTACCCGCTGCGCGGCACGTTCCACCGCGAATCGTGGGCGCAGCAGCGAGACCAGCGCCGGAATGAATACCAAGGCCCCTATGGCGTGAAAGATCATCAGCATCATGAGCAAGAAGGCCATCTCGGCCTCGAACTTCAACGGATTGAAGAGCCAGAAAAAGACGCTCACCACGAGCGTGGTGCAGGTGAAGATGATCGCCTTCCCGGTGGTCGCCAGCGCGCGCACGTTGGCTTCGTTGAAGTCCTGCACGACTTCGTACTCTTCGACGATTCGACTGAGCACGTAGTACCCGTAGTCGATGCCGATGCCGATGCCAATCGCCGCCACCGGCAGGGAGTTGATGTTGAAGTCGATGCCGACCAGGTACATCACCGCCTCGGAGAGCGGTTGCGCCACCAGCGAGGGGATCATGACGATGAGCGCCGCGACGACGGAGCGGTACGTCAAGAAGCTCAGCAGGAACACCGCGAAAAAAATCAGCGGGACGTTGACCCGATACGACCACTCGACCTCTTCGTTGGCCGCTGCCAGGATGCCGAACAAGCCGCCCGCCAGCAGGTATCGCACGCTGTCGTCCGCCTGCGTTTGCGTCGCGATGTACGTCTTGGCGCGATCGATGGCGCCGTGGATGACCTCGTTGTTGTAGTTCTTGTAGAAGATGGTCAGCGTCGCGTTGGTGTAATCGGGGCTGAAGAAGCGGTCCATCTCGCCGCGACTGGTGCCCGAGGTCAGCAAGAAAAACAGCTGGCCCACGTGGTCGTCGCGCGTCGGCAGCATCTCCCATTTCGGATCACCTTCGCGGAAGGTGCGGAAGATTTTTTTGAGCAGCGTGGTGGCGCTGAGCGAGCCGTTAGCGCCCTCGCCTTGCACCATGTAGCGCGCAAACAAATCGAGCTTGTTCAACGTCGCCGCGTCTTTGATCGCCTCCGGCTTCTTGCCCTCGGCGATGATCACCAGCTGGCTGGCCATGCCGACGAATTTCTCGTTCATCTCGCGGAACGCCTGGTTGTACGGGTGATCCGCGTACAGGAGCGCCGCGCCGAGCTCGGTGTCGCCGGTCTTGAGCTTGTGCCCGAAGTGGAGTCCGAAGGCCATGACCACGGCGAACACGCCGACCACGACCCAGCGGCGGTTGCCGCTGCCGAGAGCGGTGAGCCCGCGGGTGATCGCATTGTAGATCTTGTCGGACCGATGTCCGGCGTGGCGCAGCTCTTTCGGTGGCTTGACCCATGACAAAATGATCGGGTGAAGGGTGACCACGCTCAAGAAGATCGAGATGATCCAGAAGGCGGCGACATACGCGAGCTTCTGCATCAGCGGGATCGTCGCCACCGCAATCGTCAGTGTCGCCGCGGTGTCGGCGGCAA